>NZ_JBFUBK010000099.1:0-23819 GCF_056405815.1 Pseudomonas sp. P1_F1_2
GCTATACCCAGCGCATGGACTTGCCGATGCTCATTGCCCACCAGTGGATCGACGCCCAGCGGCCAGTGCAACACGACGTTGTTGATCAGGGCAGCGCTGATAAGCGTAAGCAGTATTTCGGTCATGATCGTGCCGGCAAGAACGGGGGCTTTTTAACTCAGCGGTCTAAAAAGCTTAGGCATTATCCGGCAAGGACGGAGGGGGGGCCAGATATGAAAATCCCACAGTCGCGTCAGGCACGACTGTGGGATCGGTTTACCGCAACACGTTTACTTGATGCGCTGACCCGGCTTGGCGCCGCTATCAGGACTGAGCAGGTAGATTTCTTCACCGCCAGGGCCGGCCGCCATCACCATGCCTTCGGAAATGCCGAACTTCATTTTCCGTGGCTTGAGGTTGGCGATCATCATGGTCAGGCGACCATTGAGCTTGGACGGGTCCGGATAAGCGCTCTTGATCCCGGAGAACACGTTGCGTTGCTCGTCACCGATGTCCAGGGTCAGGCGCAACAACTTGTCCGCGCCTTCCACGTGTTCGGCCTTGAGGATCAGTGCGACGCGCAGATCGACGGCAGCAAAGGCGTCGAACTCGATTTCTGGCGACAGGGGATCTTTGGCCAGTTCACCGTTGCCGGCAGGCGTGGTTTCGCCGGTGTCGGTTGCGCTGGCGGTCAGATCTTCTTTGGAAGCATCGCTCATCGCCTGCACTTTCACCGGGTCGATACGAGTCATCAAAGGCTTGAACTCGTTCAACTGATGGTTGCTGAGCAAGGTCGCGTGGTCGTTCCAGGTCAGCGGAGCGACGTTCAGGAACGCTTCGGCGTCGGCTGCCAGCAACGGCAGGACCGGCTTGAGGAAGATCACCAGTTGGCGGAACAGGTTGATGCCCGTGGCGCAGATGGCCTGAACTTCATCCTGCTTGCCTTCCTGTTTGTTCAGCGACCACGGCGCCTTGTCGGCGATCCAGGCGTTGGCGCGGTCGGCCAGGCCCATGATCTCGCGCATGGCGCGGGCGAAGTCGCGGGCTTCATAGGCGTCGGCGATGCTTGGCGCGGCGGCCAGGAAGGCATCGGTCAATTCCGGCGCGGCGTTGGTGTCGACCATCACGCCGGCATTGCCCTTGTTGATGAAACCGGCGCAACGGCTGGCAATGTTGACGACTTTGCCGACCAGGTCCGAGTTGACCTTCTGCACGAAGTCCTCAAGGTTCAGGTCCAGATCGTCGACGCCACGGCTCAACTTGGCCGCGTAGTAATAACGCAGGTATTCCGGCGACAGGTGATCCAGGTAAGTCCGGGCCTTGATGAAGGTGCCGCGCGATTTGGACATTTTCTGACCGTTGACGGTCAGGTAGCCGTGGACGTTGATGCCGGTCGGTTTACGGAAACCGGCGCCTTCGAGCATGGCTGGCCAGAACAGGGCGTGGAAGTTGACGATGTCCTTGCCGATGAAATGGTACAGCTCGGCGGTGGAATCTTTGTTCCAGAACGCGTCGAAATCCAGCTCCGGCGTGCGATCGCAGAGGTTCTTGAAGCTGGCCATGTAGCCGATCGGCGCGTCCAGCCACACGTAGAAGTACTTGCCTGGCTCGCCCGGGATCTCGAAACCGAAGTACGGTGCATCACGGGAGATGTCCCACTGTTGCAGGCCGGCATCCAGCCATTCGGCGATCTTGTTCGCGACGGCGTCTTGCAGCGTGCCGCTGCGGGTCCAGGCTTGCAGCATTTCCTGGAAGTCCGGCAACTTGAAGAAGAAGTGCTGGGAATCCTTGAGCACCGGGGTGGCGCCGGAGATCGCCGACTTCGGATCCTTCAGATCGGTGGGCGCGTAAGTCGCACCGCATTTTTCGCAGTTGTCGCCGTACTGGTCTTCGGTGCCGCATTTCGGGCAGGTGCCCTTGATGAAGCGGTCGGCCAGGAACATTTTCTTTTCCGGGTCGAAGTACTGCGTGATCGAGCGCTGGGCGATGTGCCCGGCGTCGCGCAGCTTCAGGTAGATCTGGCTCGACAGCTCACGGTTTTCTTCGGCGTGAGTGGAGTGGAAGTTGTCGAAGTCCACCAGGAACTCGGCAAAGTCGGCGCTGTGTTCAGCCTGGACGTTGGCGATCAGTTGTTCCGGGGTGATGCCTTCCTTTTCCGCGCGCAGCATGATGGCCGAGCCGTGGGCGTCGTCGGCGCAGACATATATGCATTGATTGCCACGGTGCTTCTGGAAACGCACCCACATATCGGTCTGGATGTATTCCAGCATGTGGCCAAGATGGATCGAACCATTGGCATAGGGCAGGGCGCTGGTGACGAGGATCTTGCGTGGCTCGGACATGGGGCTCGGCTACTTGATGAAACGGAGGTCGGCCACTATAAAGCGCCAGCGCATATTTTTCACCCCCGCGACCGGCACCGCGGACCTTTGTAGCAGCTGCCGAAGGCTGCGTCCGGCGGCGCAGCCGTCGTAAAACCGGACACTGCGGTGTTTCAGGTCATCCGGGTTGCCGGGATACACGACTGCTTCGCAGTCGAACGCAGGCTTCGCCAGCTGCTACAGGTTGCATCTGGCCACAGGATAATTGTCACGTCCTGAAAGCATGCCGTCCGGCCAACAGAACAGGTAGGATACCAGCCTGATTTTCCTGTCTTGCTATCGGAGTTGCCCATGAGCGCCGTCAATCGCGCAGCGGTGGAAGCCGTCCTTCGCCAATACACCGACCCTTACCTGAACCAGGACCCGGTCAGCGCCGGGTGTGTGCGCAACATCGACATCCAGGGCGATCGCGTCAGCGTCCAGTTGGAGTTGGGTTACGCCGCCGGCCTGTTCAAGAGCGGCTGGTCACAGATGCTGCAAATGGCCATCGAAGGCCTGGACGGCGTGACGACTGCTCGCGTCGACATCACCAGCGTGATTGCCGCGCACAAGGCTCAGGCGCAGATTCCGGGGCTGGCGAACGTGAAAAACGTGGTGGCCGTGGCGTCCGGCAAGGGCGGCGTCGGCAAATCCACCACCGCCGCGAACCTGGCGCTGGCGCTGGCCCGTGAAGGCGCCAAAGTGGGGATTCTCGACGCGGACATCTACGGTCCAAGCCAGGGCATCATGTTCGGCATCGCTGAAGGCACCCGACCAAAGGTCAAGGATCAGAAGTGGTTCGTGCCGATCGAGTCCCATGGCGTTGAAGTGATGTCGATGGCGTTCCTGACCGACGACAACACACCAATGGTCTGGCGTGGGCCGATGGTGTCCGGTGCGCTGCTGCAACTAGTCACCCAAACCGCGTGGGGCGACCTGGATTACCTGGTCATCGACATGCCGCCAGGCACGGGTGACATTCAGTTGACCCTGGCACAGAAAGTCCCGGTGGCCGGTGCAGTAATCGTCACGACCCCGCAAGATCTGGCGTTGCTGGACGCGCGCAAGGGCGTGGAGATGTTCCGCAAGGTCAACATCCCGGTGCTGGGCGTGGTCGAAAACATGGCCGTGCACATCTGCTCCAACTGCGGGCATGCCGAGCATTTGTTCGGTGAAGGCGGTGGTGTGAAGCTGGCCAATCAGTATGGCGTTGAACTGCTGGCCTCGTTGCCGCTGTCGATGGTTATCCGCGAGCAGGCCGATGGCGGCAAACCAACGGTGATCGCCGAGCCGGACAGCCAGATTGCCATGGTGTACCAGGAACTGGCCCGTCATGTCGGTGCGCGGATCGTGTTGCAGGAAGCGGTATCGCCGGCGATGCCGAACATCAGCGTCAGCGACGATTGATTCGCTGAATAGATGTTGTAGCAGCTGCCGAGGCACGAGGCTGCGTTGGGCTGCGCAGCGGCCCCCGAGGGCGGTCCTGCGGACACGCAACGCAGCCTCGTACCTCGGCAGCTGCTACAGGGTTTTGGGGGGGCGTTAGATACGCAACCCGCCATCCATCTCCAGGATCCGGCCGGTGTAGTAGTCATTCTCGAAAATGTACGCCGCCGAATGGGCGATCTCTTCCGGTTTTCCCATGCGCTTGAGCGGAATCCCGGCCGTCATTTTCTCCAGTGCTTCGGGCTTCATGCCCAACGTCATCTCGGTCTCGATAAAGCCCGGTGCAATGCCTGCCACGCGGATGCTGTAGCGCGCCAGTTCCTTGGCCCAGGTCACGGTGGCCGCTGCCACGCCAGCCTTGGCGGCGGAGTAGTTGGTCTGGCCGACGTTGCCAGCGCGGGAAATCGACGAGATATTGATGATCGCGCCGCTGTTTTTCAGCTCGACCATTTTGGCCGCGACTTCGCGGGTGCACAGGAACACGCCGGTCAGGTTGACGTCGATGACCGCCTGCCATTGGGCCAGGCTCATCTTGGTCATTTCGCCGTCCTTGACCTTCAACAACAGGCCGTCACGCAAGATGCCCGCGTTGTTGATCAGGCCATGGATCGCGCCGAAATCTTCGGCAACCCGGGCGACCATGTCGCTCACTTGCTCTTCGTTGGCGACGTTGCACAGGTAGCTGCGCGCTTCGGCACCCTTGGCCTTGCACGCCGCGACGGTGTCGTCGAGCTTTTCCTGGTTCAGGTCCACCAGCGCCAGTTTCGCGCCTTTGGCGGCGAAATACTCGGCCATGGAACGACCTAAACCCTGGCATCCGCCAGTGATAATGATTACTTTGTCAGTGAGTTGCATTCGCATGCCCCAATAGCAGGTCAGAGTGGTTTCCTTGAAGAGGGCCTCTCGATCTGCACCTGGCGTGGCCTGGCTGCACATGAGAACTGCCCCGATGGCGTGCTGGATACTTATCCCCAGGTGCCTGTCCGTTTTTATGACGGATTCTATATAAGGAGTCATAAATTGAGCGTTGAAGCGGCCAAGAATGCCCGAGAATTGCTTCTCAAGGAATACCGTGGGGTGCTGTCGACCCATTCCAAGTCCATGCCGGGTTACCCGTTTGGCTCAGTGGTTCCTTACTGCCTGGATGAGCAAGGCCGGCCGCTGATCCTTATCAGCCGCATCGCTCAGCACACTCATAACCTGCAAAAAGATCCGAAATGCTCATTGTTCGTGGGCGAGCGTGAGGCCGATGACGTGCAAGCCGTTGGTCGGCTGACGTACCTCGCCGAAGCAGAAAAGCTAGAAGACGAGGCGGCCATTGAAGCGGCTGCCGAGCGTTACTACCGCTATTTCCCGGAATCGCAGAGCTATCACAAGGCTCACGATTTCGATTTCTGGGTGCTCAAACCCGTGCGTCACCGCTACATCGGCGGCTTCGGCGCGATTCATTGGGTCGATCACCTGACCCTGGCCAACCCGTTTGCCGGCAAAGCCGAAGTGAGCATGGTCGAGCACATGAATGCCGATCACGCCAAAGCCATCGCGCACTACGTCGAACTGGCCGGCCTGCCGAAAACCGAACCGGCGCAACTGGCTGGCATCGACACCGAAGGCATGCATTTGCGCATCGGTCAGGCGCTGTACTGGTTGCCGTTTCAAGCACCTTGTAATACGCCGACACAAGTCCGGGAAGCCTTGGTTTTCCTGGCTCACGCCGAGCATTGGCCCAAAAAAGAAGTCGCCGACGCTTGAATTCACGAAAGGGCGACGTCATCTAAGGCTTACTGGCAAGGCATTCTTGCGTTGAGGAACCATTTGATGCGCCCTTTTTTATTGCTCTTTGTACTGTTCCCGGTGTTGGAGCTGTTCGTATTCGTCAAAGTCAGCGGGGCTATCGGGTTTTTCCCGGCCCTGCTACTGATCATTCTCGGCTCGATGCTCGGCGTTTTTGTGCTGCGCATCGCCGGTCTGGCCACTGCACTGCGTGCCCGTGAAAGCCTGAATCGCGGCGAGTTGCCGGCCCAGACCATGCTCGAAGGCTTGATGCTGGCCCTGGCGGGCGGTCTGTTGATCCTGCCGGGCTTCGTCTCTGATGTGTTGGGCCTGATCTTGTTGATGCCATTCTCTCGTCGCTTACTGGCCAATAAAATGCGCCAGCGCGCCGAAGAACAGGCGATTCGTCAGCGTGCATTTGCCGACGACCTGCAGCCTCGGGGCGGCCCTGCGCCGCGCGAACCACTGGGGCGAGAGCCCAACGTGATCGAAGGCGAGTTCGAACACCACCGTGACACCAAGTAAATCGCGTTATCTGCACGGCACCTTCGGGTGCCGTGTTCGTTTGCGGGGCAGCGTTGTGAAATTTTTTGCTGGCCCGCCCTTGTAATAAGCTTATGCGCCCTTATGTAACGGTCACCGCAAGGTTTCTGGCGATCACGCCAGACAGACTTCCGCGTCTCGCTTGTCGAGCCGCACCCGGCACCGCCGGATTTGTTAAACCCGCCGGGAATACACCGGCCGATGAAAACCACAATTAGGAGAGATCGACAATGAAGCTTCGTCCTCTGCATGACCGCGTCGTCATCCGTCGCAGCGAAGAAGAAAAGAAAACCGCTGGCGGTATCGTCCTGCCAGGTTCGGCTGCTGAGAAAGCCAACAGCGGCGAAATCCTCGCTGTCGGCACCGGCCGCGTGCTGGACAACGGTGAAGTGCGTGCACTGGCCGTTAAAGTGGGTGACAAGGTTGTGTTCGGCCCGTACTCCGGCAGCAACACCGTGAAAGTTGACGGCGAAGACCTGCTGGTAATGGCTGAGAACGAGATTCTCGCTGTTATCGAAGGCTGATTCCCCGCTCATTTTCCCGCTACTACAAAGTATTTAAGGAATATCGATCATGGCTGCTAAAGAAGTTAAATTCGGCGATTCCGCCCGCAAGAAAATGCTCGCCGGTGTCAACGTCCTGGCTGACGCAGTAAAAGCGACCCTGGGCCCTAAAGGCCGTAACGTGATCATCGAGAAGAGCTTCGGCGCTCCGACCATCACCAAGGACGGCGTGTCCGTTGCCAAAGAAATCGAGCTGAAAGATCGCTTCGAAAACATGGGCGCGCAACTGGTCAAAGACGTTGCCTCCCGTGCCAACGATGACGCAGGCGACGGCACCACCACCGCTACCGTTCTGGCTCAATCGATTGTCAACGAAGGCCTGAAAGCCGTCGCTGCCGGCATGAACCCGATGGACCTGAAACGCGGCATCGACAAAGCGACCATCGCTATTGTCAAAGAGCTCAAAGCCCTGTCCAAGCCATGCGCTGACACCAAGGCCATCRCTCAGGTCGGCACCATCTCGGCCAACTCCGACAGCTCCATCGGCGACATCATTGCCGAAGCCATGGAAAAAGTCGGTAAAGAAGGCGTGATCACCGTTGAAGAAGGCTCGGGCCTGGAAAACGAACTGTCGGTTGTTGAAGGCATGCAGTTCGACCGTGGCTACCTGTCCCCGTACTTCGTCAACAAGCCAGAGACCATGACTGCCGAGCTGGACGGTCCGCTGATCCTGCTGGTCGACAAGAAAATCTCGAACATCCGCGAAATGCTGCCAGTACTGGAAGCCGTTGCCAAAGCCGGCCGTCCACTGCTGATCGTGGCCGAAGACGTTGAAGGCGAAGCCCTGGCGACTCTGGTTGTGAACAACATGCGTGGCATCGTTAAAGTCGCAGCCGTCAAGGCTCCAGGCTTCGGCGACCGTCGCAAGGCCATGCTGCAGGACATCGCTGTTCTGACTGGCGGTACCGTCATCTCCGAAGAGATCGGTCTGAGCCTGGAAAGCACTACCCTGGAACACCTGGGTAATGCCAAGCGCGTGATCCTGTCCAAAGAAAACACCACCGTGATCGACGGTGCCGGCGTTGAGGCTGACATCCAGGCTCGCGTACTGCAGATCCGTCAGCAAGTGGCCGACACTTCGTCCGACTACGACCGTGAAAAACTGCAAGAGCGTCTGGCCAAGCTGTCCGGCGGCGTTGCAGTGATCAAGGTTGGCGCGGGTTCCGAAGTTGAAATGAAAGAGAAGAAAGCCCGCGTTGAAGACGCCCTGCACGCTACCCGTGCAGCCGTTGAAGAAGGCGTGGTACCTGGCGGCGGCGTGGCACTGGTTCGCGCTCTGCAGGCTATCTCCGAACTCAAAGGCGACAACGATGACCAGAACGTTGGCATCCAGTTGCTGCGTCGCGCTGTAGAAGCGCCACTGCGTCAGATCGTTGCCAACTCCGGCGACGAGCCAAGCGTAGTGGTCGACAAGGTCAAGCAGGGTTCGGGTAACTTCGGTTACAACGCTGCCACCGGCGAATACGGCGACATGATCGAAATGGGTATCCTGGACCCGGCTAAAGTGACTCGTTCGGCTCTGCAAGCGGCTTCGTCGATTGCCAGCCTGATGATCACCACCGAAGCCATGATCGCCGAGATCAAGGAAGACGGCCCAGCTGGCGGCGGCATGCCAGACATGGGCGGTATGGGCGGCATGGGCGGCATGATGTAAGCCAGCCTCACCCCTGTACTAAAAAACCCCGCCTGCGAAAGCAGGCGGGGTTTTTTATTGCCCTGATTCGGGTAAGTCAGGAGACCTGGTCGCTGCCATCGCGGGCAAGCCGAATCGTCGCACCACCGGTCCCACGAGTTAATGCAGTCCCCTGTAGGAGCTGGGCTTGCCCGCGATGGCGTCAGTTCAGGCGCTAACTGCTTTTGCTTTGGCCACCGACTCAACCCTCAAAGCCGGCCGGTAAAGAACGTAGTAATACGACCCCAGACAAATCAGCCAGCAGAAAATCGCGGTCCACACGTTGTGTGAGAAGAAGTGCGCACCCTGCATCATCCGGCCAATCGAGAACACCGTACCCAGGGATAAGGCGAAGATAAACGCCGCGCGAGCCATGCGCGGACGGCGATCACGCAGCACGAAGAACAGCGCAAACAGAGTAAAACCGGTGGCGGCATGGCCACCAGGCCAGCAGCGGCCGGGCTTATCCGTGTGCGGGCGAGGGCTCAGCAATTCGCTATAGGTTTCGTGGCCGCCAAATTGCTCAAGGCTCCATGGGCATTGCACCGCCGTCACCGCTTTCATGGGCGTGACAAACGAGGTTGCCAGACCCAGAGACAGTACCAGGCAGCCCAGTTCCCGCTTGAACGGTTTGAGCCTGACCACGAAAAAAGAGGTGATATAGCCGATGATCGCAAACACGGAAAAGGCAATGACCACTTGCTTGGCGCGGTCATGCAGGATGTCTTCCAGGAAGTAACTGTGGCGCCCGATGAAGTCTCCCGCCACTGGATCGAAGAACAGCCTGGCAAGGTCCATGTCCAGCGATGTCAGTTCGAGCAACACCAGGATGATCGCCGCAACGGCGGGAACCCCCAGGCACACCCAGAAATTGAGTGGGCGAGGGGCAGGACGGACAACGGTTGATGACATGGTGAATCCTGAACAAGGGAAAAAGCCCCGGGGCATCAGCCCGGGGCGATTCGGTTAACGATCGCTGACTTGACCGGCACCCTCCTTGGGCGCCTTCCAGCCAAGCAGCTGTTGCTTGAAGCCATAACTGGCGGTTTGGTAATAGGTAATCGCACGGGTGATCAACGGATCATCGGCGGTGGCACGGGATTCGCGACTATCTGTCAGCGCTTCATCATGACGTCGCAACCCTTGGCGGGGGCTAAGGATCGCCAGATCCTTGCCGTCAAACAACCCCAGGTGTTGATAATTGCCAACCACCACTCGTGGCGGCAGCGGGTTGTCCTGCAACAGGTTGCGACCAAAGAACGTCGATTCATAGTCCAGGTTCAGCAAGCCCAGCAAGGTGGGCGCGAGGTCAATCTGGCTGGCCAGTTGTGCCGTCTCTCGGGCTTCAATCAACTTGGGTGCGTAAATGAACAGTGGAATCTGATAGTTGGCGATCGGCAAGTCTTCCTTGCCGGCGCTACCCGCCGTGTGGTCAGCGACGAAGACGAAGATTGTATTGTCAAACCATGGCTTTTTGCGTGCCTGCTCAAGGAACTGACCAATGGCGTAGTCGGTGTACTTCACGGCGCCGTCGCGACCATTACCGGATTTGATATCGATCCGATTGTCCGGGTAGGTATAGGGACGGTGATTGGACGTGGTCATCAGTTGCAGCAGAAACGGCTGTTGTTTCGCATAGTCGGCGTCAGCCAGTTTCAGGGTCTGGTTATAAAGGTCTTCGTCGGCCATGCCCCAGGCGTTCTTGAAGTGAATCTCGGCTTCATCGACACTGCTCTGGTCGACCACGCGGTAACCGTTGCCGCTGAAGAACGCGTTCATGTTGTCGAAGTAACCGCGTCCACCGTAAACGAATACGCTGTCGTAACCCACGGCATTGAGCTGTTGGCCCAGGCTGGCAAAACCGCTCTCACGGCCCACGCGCTTGACGATCGAGCGACCTGGCGTTGGCGGGATGGCCAGCGTGATGGCTTCCAGGCCACGGTCAGTACGGGTGCCGGTGGCGTAGAAATTGTTGAAATACAGGCTCTGCTTGCGCAAGGCATCGAGATTGGGTGTCAGGTTGCGCTGGTCACCGTTGCTGCCCATGTACTTGGCGCTGAAGCTTTCGATGGTCACCAACACGATGTTGGGTTTGCGCGGGGTGCCGGGGTTATCGATTTCCCGGCGGATATCTTGTGGGTCCTTGCCGATAAAGCGTGCGTTCGGCTCGCTCAGTTCGGCCCGGATCTGCTTGGCAACCACGTCAGCTGGCAGCGTCTTGTAGAACTGTGGGTAGTCCAGTTCGTTGTTACGGAATGCTGCGAAAAACTGATACGGGCCGTTACTGGCCAGTTCGTTTTGATAGGCGTTACCGCCCTGCGCGCGAGGCGCGTCCTGGCTGAGCAATTGCAGGCTCAAACCGGCAACGATCAGCAGCCCCAAGGCATTGAGCAGCCGCCCGCGCAGTGGCGGCAAAKGGGCGGTCATCGCGGCATTGAACGGTTTGCGCAATACGAAACTCAAGACAACGGCCAACACCGCGAGCAGGCTCAGCAGCTTGCCGATCGGATAGGACTCGAGCAGGTTGTTCAGTACTTCGTCGGAATACACCAGGTAGTCGACGGCGATGAAATTGAAGCGCACGCCGAATTCATCCCAGAACAGCCATTCGGCCACCGCAGTGAACAACATGGCGAACAGACTGACCGTCAGCAGGCCCTGAAGAAACCAGCGATGACCGCGCCGACGCCACAAGGCCGGCGGGCACAACAGCAAGTAGAGGCCCATTGGCAGTGCCGCATAGGCAATAAAGCCCAGGTCATACAGCAAGCCGATGCCGAATACCGACAGGAAGCCGCTGCCGGMCTCATCCAGGTGAGTGAGCAGCAGCACCGTTCGGGTCAGAAAGAAAATGGCCAGCCAGGCGCCGGTCACCAGCAGGAGAAAGCGCATTGGCGCCGTTTTAAAGAAGTCCATTGTGTGTGTATTCCTTATTATCAATGCGCGAAAGTATCAGCCTATCACTGTATTCAGGTTGTGAACCGATAGTGAAAAACTTGTAAGTCCACCCGTTTGGTTGAGTGAATTGATTCTACGACCTGTAACCCTAGCCCTGAGTCACACTTGGCCTTAAGCTGCGCGGGCCAAGACGGCCGTTACTGTGTACGGAGAAGGTGCCCATGCGAATTCTATTGGTTGAAGACAACCGCGACATCCTGGCCAACCTGGCTGATTACCTGGGCCTCAAAGGCTATACCGTGGATTGCGCACAAGACGGTTTGTCCGGCCTGCATCTGGCGGCCACCGAACATTACGACTTGATCGTGCTCGACATCATGCTGCCCGGCATCGACGGCTACACCCTGTGTAAACGCCTGCGTGAAGACGCCCGCCGTGACACGCCGGTGATCATGCTCACCGCTCGCGATCAACTGGATGACCGGCTGCAGGGCTTCAAGTCCGGGGCCGATGATTACCTGATCAAACCGTTTGCCCTGTCTGAACTGGCCGCGCGCATTGAAGCGGTGATGCGCCGCACCCAGGGTGGCGGTCGTCGCACCTTGCAGGTCGCCGATCTGGCCTACGACCTCGATACCCTGGAAGTGACCCGCGAAGGCCGACTGCTGAAGCTCAATCCGGTGGGGTTGAAGCTGCTGGCCGTGCTGATGCAGAAAAGCCCGCACGTGCTGCGCCGCGAAATTCTCGAAGAAGCCCTGTGGGGCGACGACTGCCCGGACAGTGACAGCCTGCGCAGCCACGTTCATCAACTGCGTCAAGTGATCGACAAACCGTTCGCCAAGCCATTGCTGCAAACCGTTCACGGTGTGGGTTATCGCTTGGCCGAGGGCCGTGATGGAGTTTAAACAGAGCCTGGCTCAACGGATCATCATCGCCTTTGCGCTGATGAGCGTGCTGGTGGCCGGCGCCTTCGCCATGGGCATTGTGGCGACCGTGCACGTGGTGGAAGAAAAACTGATTTCATCCGGCCTGGGTGGCGATTTGCAGCGCTTGTTGCTGATGGACAGCATCACGGACTGGAGCCACCGCCCCGAGCCGGACCAGTTGTTCTACTTCAGCGGCGGGGCAGGCGATTTCGAGCTGCCCAAGGATCTGCGCAACCTGGACTCGGGTTTTCACGAGGTGTTTCGCGATCATTTGTCGTATCACGCCATGGTCGAAATCGTCGACGGCCGGCGTTACGTGTTGTTGCAGGACCAAAGCGATTTCGAAGAGCGTGAGCGGGTGCTGTTTGCCGTGGTGCTGGTGGGCTTCGTGCTGAGCCTGGCGCTGGCGGTCTTCCTCGGCTGGGTCCTGGCGCGCAAAGTCATGGCGCCGGTGGTTCGCCTGGCGCGCCAGGTGCGTCACCGCGATCAATTGTTGGGTCTGGCGCCGCCACTGGCACCGGATTATGCCGCTGACGAAGTGGGCGAACTGGCCGTGGCCTTCGACGCCACCCTTGGGCGCTTGCGTCAGGCATTGACCCGCGAGCGGTTGTTTACCAGTGATGTCAGCCACGAACTGCGCACGCCATTGATGGTGCTGGCCAGCTCCTGTGAGCTGCTGTTGGAAAACCCTGGTATTGATCAGCGCGGGCGGGCCCAGGTCGAGCGCATTGCCCGTGCCTGTGAAGAGATGCGGGAACTGGTCCAGACTTTCCTGATGCTGGCGCGCGCGCAGCGTGAAGATGCCAGTATGTCGCCGCAGCAGAACGTCAAGCAGGTAGCCGACGGGCTGCTCAATCTGTGGCGAGAACCTATCGAGACCAAAGGGCTGACGCTGATTGTCGAGCAAGGCTCCCCTCCAACCGCCAGTTACAACGCAACCCTTTTGCATGCGGTGATGGGCAACCTGTTGCGCAATGCTCTGCATTACACCGAGCGCGGTTTCATCCGGTTGACCCTGACGGCTACGGGTTTTCTGGTTGAGGACAGTGGTGTTGGCATTCCCGAAGAAAAGCGCGAGGCGATGTTCGAGCCTTTCGTGCGCGGTTCTGAAAAACGCGGTGAGGGCCTGGGCCTTGGGTTGTCACTGGTGCAGCGGATCTGCGAGAACCAGGGCTGGACGGTCAGCCTGACAACCATGGAGCCTAATGGCTGTCGTTTTCAGGTCGAATTACAGGCGTCAGATGGTGATTAAATGACCTGTTGCGAAGGGATGGCCCTGCGCTATTGTTACGATCCTGTAAAACCCTGAAATGGTTCGGGGGTTTGCTCAACGAAATTTTCACAAATGCATGACCTGTCACCGACACAAAAATACATAAGGTTGGTGACATCAGCATTTCAGGAGACCTGATGATGGACGGCCCGATCAAACTCGATTTTTCCGAAAAGTACGATGATCAACACGCTCAACGCTACCTGCGCAAGCATCAGGACGGCCTCGGTCGCAAGCTGTCCCACTGGCGTGACATACAGCTGGCACGCAAGGCGCTGACACTGGTCGGCGAGCCTGGCCTGGTGCTCGACTTGCCTTGCGGTGCAGGGCGTTTCTGGCCGATGCTGGCGGAAAAAGCCAACCGGGCCATCATCGGCGCAGACAACTCGGAATCGATGGTGAAGATTGCCATGCAGGCGCAACCCGCCGACGTGGTGAAACGGGTACAACCCTTGCACACTTCTGCCTTCGACATCGCCTTGCCAGATAACGCCGTCGACAGCATTTTCTGTATGCGTCTGCTGCACCACATCGGTGATGCCGAGCATCGACTGGCCATTTTGCGCGAATTTCAGCGTGTCTCCCGTGACAGCGTGATCCTTTCGTTGTGGGTGGACGGTAACTTCAAGGCCTGGAAACGCAAGCGCTCAGAAG
Source organism: Pseudomonas sp. P1_F1_2 (assembly GCF_056405815.1). NCBI lineage: Bacteria > Pseudomonadati > Pseudomonadota > Gammaproteobacteria > Pseudomonadales > Pseudomonadaceae > Pseudomonas > Pseudomonas sp. P1_F1_2. The sequence continues at coordinate 14,088 of NZ_JBFUBK010000099.1, forward strand.
CGCGACGTGGGCAGGAAGGTTACCAAAACCGGTTTGTGTTACCGGCCGCAACGGTGGAGAAGGAATTCGAGCAAGCGGGTTTCCGTATCCAGGAAAAACTGGACTTTATTCCGCTCTACGCCATGTGGCGCGTTTACGTATTACGCAAGAGGTAACAGGATGGCAGTGCAATGTGCAGCAGAAACGGAAGTCGCTCCAAAGGACCGCTTCGATTTTTTCTGGAGCCAGCGCGGTGAATGGGTAGAAGAACCCAACGTTCGCCGCGGTGGGGAAAGTGGTGTGCAGCGTGTCATGGGCAGCGATGGACAACTGCTCTACGCCAAGCGTCAGACCGGCCATATCTATCGAAGCTGGTTGCACCCGTTTGGCCGCCCTACCGTATTGCGTGAGCAAGATGCACTCATCGGTCTGCGCAAGCTTGACGTGCGTGTTCCGGAAATCGTTTTCTGCGGCGCACAGCGCGACCCTGTACACAAATGGCGCGCATTGCTGGTGACCAAGTCGCTGGATGGCTTCGACGAAATCGAAAAGTGGTACGCCGGTGGTGGTCGAGAGCGTCATGGCGAAGCGGTGAATGATCGTGTGTTGAAAGATCTGGCCGAAAACCTCGCCCGCATGCACAAGGGGCGGTGGCAGCACAGCTGCATCTACATCAAGCATGTGTTTCTGCGGGTCACCGGTGAAGGTGAGTCGGCCAAGGTCGAAATTGCCTTGATCGACCTGGAGAAGTGCCGACAGCGTATGACGGCTTATCAGGCGGCTGCACATGACATGAAGCAACTGCGTCGCCACTCGTCGTTCAGCGCTGCGGACTGGAAAAAACTCGTCTACTTTTATGAGACGGCGTTTGGCAGCGCTATCAAGGGTTTATAGCGATGAAACTAGAAATTGCACGAGGTTTGTTTTTAGTTGGAGCCTTGGCAGTTGCTACTTTGGCGGTGGCTGCCTGGGAGCAGCCTCGCACGCAGGTCCTCAGTTCAGTGAGCAGCGATGCTCACTGTCCAATTCCACGGGCAATCAAAGCCTCCTCAGCAGCGCAACCCGACCACGATCTGTTGTTGCTCATGTTCGGACTTGCTCAGGGAATGAGGCCGCAAAGTTGACCCGATTGAAACCAAAATAAAAGGCCTCGCATCTGCGAGGCCTTTTTTATTGCCCGATTTCCAAGCTGCTGTTGGATCGTTCCCACGCTCTGCGTGGGAACGAGCATCAGCCGGGCGGTCATGCGCGTTCTTTAGCGTCGGGTTTGGCCAGCAATGTGTAGATGCACGGCAACACGAACAACGTAAACAACGTCCCGATCGACATCCCCGTAGCGATCACCGTGCCGATATCAAACCGGCTGACCGCCCCCGCGCCCGTCGCGATGATCAACGGCACCATGCCGAACACCATCGCTGCCGTGGTCATCAGTACAGGGCGAAGTCGAATCGCCGCGGCTTCCTCGACCGCTTCACGAGCCGTCAGCCCTTTTTCCTTGCGCAACAGGTTGGCGAACTCGACGATCAAAATCCCGTGCTTGCTGATTAGCCCGATCAGGGTCACCAACCCGACCTGGGTGTAAATGTTCATGCTCGACCAGCCCAGGAACAGCGGGATCAACGCGCCRCAAATCGACAGCGGCACGGTCACCAGAATCACCAGCGGGTCGCGAAAGCTTTCAAACTGCGCGGCCAGTACCAGGAAAATGATCGCCAGTGCCAGGGCGAAGGTCACCCACAGCGCACTGCCTTCCTGAACGTATTGCCGCGATGCCCCGGCATAGTCGACGGCGAAGCCCGCCGGCGCTTCTTCCCGGGCGATCTGCCGCACGACCTCGATGGCTTCGCCCATGCTGACCAGCGGTACCCCTGAAAGGATGGCCGAGTTGAGTTGCTGGAACTGGTTCAACTGCCGTGGCCGCGCACGGTCGGTCACGGTGATCAGGGTCGACAGGGCCAGCAATTCGCCCTTGGTGTTCTTCACGTAATAGTTGTTCAGCCAGTCCGGATTGTCCCGGAAGGGGCGTTCGACCTGCGCGATGACCTTGTAGCTGCGCCCCTCAATGGTGAAACGGTTGATTTCCGCCTCCCCCAGCAACGTCGCCAGCGTTCCGCCCAGGTCTTGCATGGACACACCCATCTGCGCGGCCTTGGCGCGGTCGATATCGACCACCACCTCGGGCTTGTCGAAGGCCAGGTCGACGTCGACGAAGGCGAACTTGCCGGACTCCATGGCGCGCTTTTTCACCCGGTCCATCACTTGCAGCAGCAACTCGTAATCGTTGGCGGTATTGATGACGAACTGAAACGGCAGGCCCTGGCCGGTGCCGGGCAGGGAGGGCAGGTTGAAACCGAAAATCTGCAAGCCCGGGATGCTTTCCAGTTTGGCCTGGACGTCGGGCAGGATCTGCATTTGAGTGCGGTCGCGCTCGTTCCACGGCTTGAGCAAGAAGCCGCCGATCCCTGATTGCACGCCGTTGAAACCGTTGATCTGGAACGAAGAGTAGTACTCGGGAAACGCCTTGAAGATCGTGACGAACTCGTCGGTGTAGGTGTTCAGGTAATCGAGGTTGGTCGGTTGCGGTGCGCTGGCCATCATGAAAATGATGCCCTGATCCTCGTCCGGCGCCAGTTCCGATTTGGTGAACTTGAGCAGTACCGGAATCAGGCACAGCACAATCACGGCGAACACCAGCACAACTGGCCGGGTGTTGAGCGTGCCGTGCAGCATGCTTTGATAACGACGCTTGAGGCTTTCGAAAATCAGGTCCAGGCGGTGGGCCAGGCCGCTGGGGTTTTCATCGTGACGCAGCAGCAGTGCGCACATCATTGGTGACAAGGTCAGGGCAATGATCCCGGAGATCACCACCGCGCCGGCCAGCGTCAGGGCAAACTCCTTGAACAGCGCCCCCGTCAGCCCCGTCAGAAAGCCGATCGGCGCGTAGACCGCCGCCAGGGTGATGGTCATGGAAACCACCGGCATGGCGATTTCCCGGGCGCCTTCGATGGCCGCATCGAACGGTGTCTTGCCTTCCTCGATGTGCCGGTGGATGTTTTCCACCACCACAATGGCGTCGTCCACCACCAGGCCGATGGCCAATACCATCGCCAGCAGGGTCAGCAGGTTGATCGAATACCCCATCATCTGCATGAAGAACATCACGCCGATCATCGACAACGGGATAGTAACCACCGGGATCACGACGGAACGGAATGCGCCGAGGAACAGGAACACCACCACAATCACGATCAGCACCGCCTCGAACAGGGTTTTCACCACTTCGTCGATCGAGGCCTGGATGAACAGCGTGGCGTCGTAGGCAATCTCGGCCTTGAGGTTAGGCGGCAGCTGGGCGTCCAGTTGCGGCATGATCTTGCGCACTTCCTTGATCACGTCCAGCGGGTTGGCGCCGGGCGTGGCCTTGATGCCGATGTACACCGAGGGCGTGCCGCCGAAGGAGCTGATGGTGTCGTAGTTTTCCGCGCCCATTTCAACCCGCGCCACATCACGCAACAGTACACGGCTGTCGCCATCGACCTTCAAGGGAATGGCCGCAAAGGCCTCGGCGGACTTGAGCTCGGTGTTGGCGTTGATGCTGGTCACCACGTACTCGCCTTTCACTTCGCCGGCGGCGGAGAGGAAGTTGTACTGGCGCACCGCGTTGGTCACGTCGCTGGCGCTCAAGCCGAAGCCGGCGAGTTTTACCGGGTCCAGCCACAGGCGCATGGCAAAGACCTGATTGCCGAGAATCTCGGCTTCGGCCATGCCCGGCAAGGTCGCCAGTTTCGGCTGGATGACCCGCGACAGGTAGTCGGTGATCTGCGGGTTGCTCAGCTCCTTGCTGAAGTAACTGATGTACATCAGCGCCGAGGCGTCGGCGGCTTCCTTGCTCAGTACCGGGTCTTCGGCGTCCTGGGGCAGTTGGTTCTTCACTTCGTTGGCCTTGGCCAACAGCTCGGTGAACAAACGGTCGGTGTTGGCGCCGATGCGCGCGTAGATCGAGATGACCGAGAAGTTCTGGCGACTGACCGAGGTCATGTAGTCGATCCCCTCGGCGCTGGCCAGGCTTTGCTGCATCGGTTGGGTAATGTAGCCCTGAATGGTTTCGGCGTTGGCCCCGGGGTACGCCGTCGTCACCGTGATCAGGGCGTTTTCCATTTGCGGGTATTGGCGCAGCGGCAGTTTGCTCCAGGCCTGAAAGCCCAGCAGCACAATCAACAGGCTGACCACGGTAGCGAGGACCGGGCGGCGGATGAACGGGTCGGTAAAAGCCATGGGGATTCCTTGATCAGTCCGCGCGCGGCGGACTGTTCTTCTCGGCTAGGGTCTTGTCGTCGCTGATCGCGATGTGCGCACCGTTGTCCAGTTTGATCTGGCCGGCCGTGACCACTTTTTCGCCGTTCTGCACACCTTTGGTAACGATCACCAGCCCCTCGCGGCGTTCACCGGTTTCGACGAAACGCCGTTCGGCGACCAGGATCGGCTCGCCTTTGTCGTCCTTCTCGACGCTGCCATCTTCAGCTTTTTTCTGCGCGGCCACGTACACCGAATTGCCGTAGAGGGTGTAGGTGATCGCGCTTTCCGGTACGACGATGCGTGGCTGCGGGTTGGGCAGCAACACGTCCAGGTTGGCGAACATGCCTGGCATCAATTTGCCGTCGGGATTGGCCAGGGTGGCGCGCACTTGCACGTTACGCGTGCTGTTCTCGACTTTCGGGTTGATCGCACTGATGGTCCCGGGAAACTGCTGCGCCGGATACGCCGCGACAATGATTTGCACCGGCTGGCCGACCGCGATTTTCGGCACGGACTGCTCAGGCACGAAAAAGTCGGCGTAGAGACTGCTGAGGTCTTGCAGGGTGGCAATCATGGTGCCGGTGGCGACATAGTCGCCGACGTCCACCTGGCGAATGCCGATGGTCCCGCTGAACGGCGCATGAATGCTTTTTTTGCCGAGTGCGGCCCTGAGCTGATTGACCGTAGCCTTGCTCTTTTTCAGCACGGCCGAGAGGCGATCGAACTCGCCTTTGGAAATGGCCTGGCTGCCGACCAGTTGACTGCCACGGGAGTAATCGACCATGGCCAACCCGAGATCGGCCTGAGCCGTTTCCAGCAGGGCGGTTTCCACGGCGCTGTCGAGCTGGACGATGGGCTGGCCGGCCTTGACCTTCTGTCCGGACTGGAACTGTACGTCCGTGACCGTGCCGTCAGTCTCCAGGCTCAGGTCCACCCCTTGCAGCGCCTTGAGAGTGCCGACGGTCGGCAGGCGCGCTTGCCACGGCCGCTCGATTGCCGTGGCCACGGCGACGTTGACCGGCGGCTTTGGCGCGGAGAAGCCTTGAATCATCGTGTAGATGGAGAAGGCTTTGTAAGCGGCCAGGACCAGTACAATCAGCAGCACAACACCCAACATGATCAGCATGCGGCGACGCAGCATATTTCCAGTTCCTTGGAGAAAATCAGGTGAGACAGGCAGGCACATTACCCCGAGTGCGCGGGTGATTCCAACTGGCAGAATTTACAGGCAAGCGCAAAACCTGTAGGAGCCGAGCTTGCTCGCGATAGCGGTGTGTCAGTAACCGCGATGCTGGATGTGCAGCCGCCATCGCGAGTAAGCTCGGCTCCTACAAGGGCCGGGTGTATCAGATGAGGTGCAGGTGGTTGTCCCAGAGCCCCGCAGGCAACTCAAGGGGTTTTGCAACAAGGTTTGTCTGACGGCAATCGTAGTACCGGCAGCGTCCCTGCCCGGACGTCACGACAAACCCATCGGCCACCGCACCAACCCCGGCGCAATCGGGAAGTGGCGCGTCCAGGCGCACTTCGCCGCTGTCCAGGTCCCAAATGAAAAAGCGGTTACCCCGTGGCGCCGTCAACGCCACCAGGCGCAGATCGCTGTGCACCGCGACGCTGGCGGTGTAATGCCCCATGGCCTGCAATTGATGTTCGGGCACCGGGAACGCTACGAATGGCTGGCCCGGACGCTTGATCGCCAGCAACTCCGAAGACTCGTGGGAAGGCCCCATGAATTGCTGACCGGCGACGATCGTGCCGTCGCTGGYGATGCCCAGGTGGCGCACGCTGTTCATCTGTTGGGCCAGGGTTTCCTTGCTCAACAGAGTGCCGTCGCGTTGCATCAGCACCAGGCTCGGCTCCATGGCATTGAGGTTCATCTCGACCCGGCTTTCGGCCTCGGTGCGAATGCCGCCGTTGGCCACGACCAGGGTTTCCCCATCAGGCATCCACGACACCTGATGCGGGCCAAGGCCATGCGTCGAGAGTTCACCGCTGTGCACCAGCCGTTCACCTTCGAACTTATACACACCCAGCAAGCCGCGACCCGGATCGGAGGTATCGTTCTCGGTGGCGTACAGCCAGTCACCGCTCTTGTGAATCACGGCATGGCCGTAGAAGTGCCGGTTTGGCTGCGAAACGATGGTCTGCAGTAACGTGCCGTCGCGCAGGTCGATCAGGTAGCTTTCGGTGCCCGGACGACGGGCGACGAACAGCGCGATCGGCTGCGTCGGGTGATTGATGATGTCATGGCAACGCTGGCCGACCTGGGTGGCGAACACCCGGGTGCCGTCCAGCCGATAACCGACGGCGTAATGCTTGCCATCGGTATCGTCCCGCGCCGACAGCAGCAACGGGCTTTTGTCCTTTTGCTTGAACAGCGTCCAGCCGCCCAGTGTCACTGCTCCCAGCAGCAAACTACCTAAAGTCAGAGCCTGACGTCGCAGCATGGCACTCGCCCTCATCAGTCACCGTCGTTGGCGTTGAAGCCCAGTTGAATGCCCAACGCCTTGGCCAGGTCGCCTTCGTGCAGGCGATGGACAACGTTGAGGCTGTCGTAGAGATCGTTGAGCTGCTGGCGGCCGGCGTCGTCTTTGAGCATTTCGGTCAGCGAGCGTTGATTGCTGGCGAACAGTTTCAGTGCGGCGGCGTAGGCAGCATCAATTTTGTCGGCCAATGGCTTTTGCTCAGCCGGCAACAGGCCGCGCAGGCCTTTGTTGTCGACGCCTTCCCACACGGTTTTGGCCGCGGCGAGGCTGGTTTCGATACCGGTCAGGGACGACTGGCTGCGCCATGCATCAGCCTGGAACGGCTGCGGCACGCCCTTGCTCTGACGGCCCATCGGCGTGCCGAGTTTTTTCTTCAAGGTGTCGATGGCGGTGACTTGTACACGCAGCAAATCGGCGATGGCTTCGTGGGAGTCGGCGTAGCGCTGGTTCGGGAACTTGCTCAATTGTGCGAGCATGCCGTCGGTGCTGTTCCAGCTTTGCAGAATCTCTTCGGCCAGCTGTTTCTGACGCTCGCCAATCGCTTTCAGCAGTGGGCAGTACTTGGCTTTTTGCGCGTCGTTGGCCACGTCTGGCTTGCTGTCGAACAGAATGTATTCATAGGCCGAGAGCCCCTGAACCACCACGCTGGACTTGGCCAGGGCCGCTGCATCGATCTGCGGCTGGGCGCTGACCAGTTGTTCGACCTGACGRCCGACCAGGTTCTTCTTGTCTGGCCAGAACTGCACCTGCCACGAACGGTTACCCTCGGCCAACGGACCGATCAGCAGCGGTTGCAGCTCGGCCCAGGCTTTCTGTGCGTGCAGGAAATCAGCGCGGGCGGTGTCGAGGTTTTCCTTGCCTTCGCAGTAGGCGAGGGCGCTGACAGCCAGTTGGCGGTCGGCTTCAACCCAGCGGGTGTAAGTCGGCAGGATCACCGACTTGGCGATGGCGGCCGATGTCACGGCTTGCGGGTCCTGCGGTGAACAGGCGCCCAGTGCGAGTGCTGCAAGGCTGGTGAACAACAGTTTGGGGCGGAACATGTCGGGCTCCCGATTCTTTATAAGTGTTTAAAGTGAGTTCAAAAATGCCAGCAACGCAGTGCGTTGTTCGGCATTGAAAGACAAAACCTGTTGCTGCGCGGCCGTCGCTTCACCGCCATGCCAGAGCACGGCTTCGAGCAGATTGCGTGCGCGGCCATCATGCAAAAACTGGGTATGGCCACTGACCGCCTGTGTCAGGCCGATGCCCCACAACGGCGGCGTGCGCCAGTCGCGGCCACTGGCCTGGAATTCACTGCGGTTGTCGGCCAGACCGTCGCCCATGTCATGCAGCAGCAAATCGCTGTATGGGCGAATCACTTGATTGGCCAGTTCAGGTTCGGCGGCGTTGGCGGCGGTGGTGTACGTCGGTGTGTGACAGGACTGGCATCCAGCCTGATAGAACAGGTTTTTGCCGGCCAGGACGTCGGGCGCACCGACATCGCGGCGGGCCGGTACGGCAAGGTTGCGGGTGTAGAACAGCACCAGACGCAAAATGTTATCGCTGACTTCCGGCTCGCCATCGGGGCCGGTGCCATTGGGCGCCTGTTTGCAGGCGGTTTGCGCATCGGTGCAGTCATCGAAGGGTCTGAGGCTCGTCGTGAGGCCCATATCGCCGGAAAACGCGTGAACATTTTGTTGATTGAGGTTCGGTTGCCCGGCTTTCCAGCCAAATCGCCCGAGAACGGTCTTCTGTTGCACGTCATCCCAGACCTGGTTCGGACGTCCGGCGATGCCGTTTTTGGCCTTCGCCTGCGCCTCGGCATTGGCCAGGATCGTCTCCTCGGGGATCGCTTCAAGCAAGCCCAGGCCAATCATTGGCGGTGCGACACGTGCCGAGAAACGGGTGTCAGGGTGCATCGGGCCGTAGCCCAATTGAGTGATGTTCAGCCGCGGTTTACGCAGTTCAATTTCAGTGCCGTCCTTGAAACGCACCGCAACGGGCGTGTAATCAACGCGCACTTTGCCTTCCGGCGCGACACCGGGCACGGCCATGTCCTGGAGCTGCCCGCCATAGACCGGCTCCGGCACCACGCCAAGCTGCTCGATGACGTGAGCATAGGCCGGCGCATTGGGGATCGACAGGCGCACCAGCATCGACACGGCGTTCGGCGCATCCGGCGTCGGCGGATGGCCGCGACCGTCCTTGATGTGGCAGCCCTGACAGGCATTGGTGTTGAACAACGGGCCGAGGCCGTCACGGGCGGTGGTGGTCGACGGCGCGATCACCCAGGGGCTGCGGAAGAAACTGTTGCCGACGCTGAAGTCCACGCGCCGTGACGGCGGCAGATTGGCGGACGGCAGGGAAAACGAGTTCTGATCGGTCTTGCGTACGGTCGCGCTGCCACCGGAACGGGCTTCACCGGGTTCGGCCTTGGTAAAACGCGGGGCGTCATCGCAGGCACTCAGGCCCAGGGCCAGCAACAGTGCGGACAAGCGAAGAGGCAGCGGGGGCATCAGACATCCTGCAAGGCGAGCAAAACAAGGGCGCAAAGTCTAACAGGGGATGGGAATTTGAATAAGAGGAATTATCGTTTGCTTGATCTGGCGCAGGGTGATCGTTCCCACGCTCTGCGTGGGAATGCCTCAACGGACGCTCCGCGTTCGGCTTTTGGTGTGACGCGGAGCGTCACGGGCTGCATTCCCACGCAGAGCGTGGGAACGATCGGATCGGTGGTTGGCAGGTATGAAAAAGGCGACCCGAACAGACTGTGTGAAAACCTAGCAATCTGCGCAAAGCTCAAAGAAAATGCTCCGTATCGAAAGATACGGAGCATTTTTCGTTATGGCTTACATCCAAGGTGAGTCCCGTAGCCAGACCAGTCTGTTCCCGGTCTCGCTGGAAGAACTGATCCCCGAGGATCATCTCGTTCGGGTTATTGACCTGTACGTCGCCAAGCTGGATCTGGTGCAACTGGGCTTTGATAAAGCGC
>NZ_JBFUBK010000100.1:0-23041 GCF_056405815.1 Pseudomonas sp. P1_F1_2
GTTCACGCTGGCAGCCACAGTGCAGAACCTACGTCGGCTGGCCAAACTGACATCTCAAGGGCCACCAGTCACGGGATAGGTGCGCCTACACTAAGCCAAAAACCTCAAATTAACCCAATAACGACGCAGCAAAGGTCAACGAAGGGCCGAGAAACCACACAAAGTGGTGAGTAGGCTATCCGGTGGTAGCTGTGCTTGATTTTACTCAGGCTGAAAATCCGACTTTTTCAACAGAATCGGCCGATTGCTACCTGTCGCGAAGGGGCGCAGTCGACCCGCAGCTGATGGTGAAGAAAATGCCCGCTGACCGTTTACGTCCAGCGGGCTTTTGTTTCCAGGTCAGCTACATCGAGCACTGCGAAGGAGTGGACGTCTGGTCACAGTGCGATGTCAGCCGGTGCCTTTTCCTTCGCCGGCTTGTTCTCCTCTTTTTCAGCCATCGGCGTAGCGACTTGACTGATTGCCGGTGGGGGCATCAGTTCAAGTATCTTGGCGGTATACGCCCACTCTTCAGCCACTTTTGCCGGATCGTTGTTAAGTTGGGTACCGTAGCTCGGGAGGATCTGATGCAGTTTCTCCTGCCAGGCGGGCGTCGCGACTTTGTCTTTGAAAACCTTCTGCAGCAAGCTCACCATGATCGGTACTGCGGTCGACGCGCCCGGAGATGCACCCAGCAAGCCGGCAATGGTGCCGTCCTGGGACGTGACAATCTCCGTGCCCAGTTTCAGGACGCCACCGGCCGCTTCATCACGCTTGATCACTTGCACGCGCTGGCCTGCTTGCCACAGATGCCAGTCTTCGGCCTTGGCGTTGGGGAAGTATTCCTTCAACGCATTGAGGCGATCCTCGTCCGACAGCATCAACTGACCCGCCAGGTACTCAACCAGCGGATATTGCTTGATGCCGACGCGAGTCATCGGCCACACATTGTCTGTCGTGGTGGTACTCAGCAGGTCCAGAAAAGAGCCCTGTTTGAGAAACTTGGTACTGAAGGTTGCGAATGGACCGAACAGGATCAGGCGCTTACCGTCCAGTACGCGGGTATCCAGATGTGGAACCGACATGGGCGGCGCTCCCACCGAAGCCTGGCCGTAGGCCTTGGCGAGATGCCGCTCGGTGATGGCCGGGTTTTCTGTCACGAGGAATGAGCCGCCCACTGGAAAGCCTGCATATTCCCTGGCCTCGGGAATTCCCGATTTCTGCAACAGCTTCAGCGCTCCACCCCCCGCACCGATGAACAGGAACTTGGCATCGGTTGCTGTTTCGCTACCGTCCTTGAGGTTTTTGTAGCTGACGCGCCAACTACCGTCTTCGTTTCGGGTGATGTCCTGCACTTCGCTCGACAGCTTCAGGGCAAATTTCGGCGAGGTTTGCAGATAGCCGATCAGTTGGCGGGTCACTTCTCCAAAATTGACATCGGTGCCATTGGGGTTCCACGTGGCCGCAATTTTTTGCTTCGGATCACGCCCCTCCATCATGAGCGGAACCCATTTTTTGATCACGGCCGGGTCTTCGGAGTACTGCATACCGCGGAACAGCGGGCTGGCCTGCAAGGCCTCGTAACGCTTTTTCAGAAAGCTGGCGTTGTCAGCGCCCCAGACGAAACTCATGTGCGGGGTGGAATTGATGAACGAACGTGGGTTCTTCAGCACGCCTTGCCTGACCTGCCAAGCCCAGAATTGCCGGGTCAACTGGAAGCCTTCATTCACTTCAACAGCTTTCGAGATCGTGACTTTTCCGTTCTCGTCTTGCGGCGTGTAATTCAACTCGGCCAAAGCCGAATGGCCTGTACCCGCGTTGTTCCAGCCATTGGAGCTTTCCAGGGCGACACCGTCGAGGCGCTCGACCATTTCCATCGAGAGCCCTGGCTCCAACTCATTAAGCCAAACGCCCAGGGTCGCGCTCATGATGCCGCCACCGATCAGCAATACATCGACTTTTTTGGCTTCTTCGGCGTGCGAATGCACAGCGCCAAATGACAGCGTTAAACCGGCAAGAATGTGTCTCAGTTTTTTCGTGTTCATCCTGTGCTTCTCCCACAGATTTACGGTGATCCCTACCGCTCAGATGGCTCTATCGTTGGTGATAGGTGGTAAAGACCTGGTGAGAAGCTTCAAGATCAAGCATCACGTGAATCCAGGAGCCCGATTGGGCACTACGCTCGGCACCCAATGAAAATCAGGGTAACGAGGATTGAAGGCTCCTGTTTCCGTGTTTGCTAACTTATTGTGCCAATATGCATTTAATTCAAGCCATCCCCCTAATACACCTGCGGCACAATCAATTCCGGCGGCGTCGGACTGCGCGAATAGTCCTCCTGCCGTACACGCTCCGGCAATTCAATCACCGGGTATTCGACCTCTTCATAGGGCATCTGCCCCAGCAAATGGTGAATGCAGTTGAGGCGGGCCTGTTTCTTGTCGTTGGCCTGCACCACCCACCATGGGGCTTCGGCGATGTGGGTGCGTTCCAGCATGATTTCCTTGGCCTTGGTATAGGCCTCCCAGCGCCGGCGGGATTCGAGGTCCATCGGGCTGAGTTTCCATTGCTTGAGCGGGTCATGAATGCGGCTGAGGAAGCGCAGGTGCTGTTCCTGGTCGGAGATTGAGAACCAGTATTTGATCAGCTGGATACCTGAGCGCACGAGCATCCGTTCAAACTCCGGCACGGTGCGGAAGAACTCTTCATATTGGTCGGCGTTGCAAAACCCCATGACCTGCTCGACGCCCGCGCGGTTGTACCAGCTGCGGTCGAACAGCACGATTTCCCCGGCAGCCGGCAGGTGCGAGACGTAACGCTGGAAATACCATTGCGTGCGTTCGCGGTCGTTGGGCGCGGGCAGGGCGGCGACCCGGCAGACCCGTGGATTGAGCCGCTGGGTAATGCGCTTGATCACCCCACCTTTACCCGCCGCGTCGCGACCTTCAAACAAAATCACCACTTTGTGCCCGGTTTTCACCACCCAGCTTTGCAGCTTGACCAGTTCGCCTTGCAAGCGGAACAGCTCGCTGAAATAGCGTCGTCTCTGTTCTTTTGCGCTGCTGTCACCCTCATGCGCATCAAACAGCGCATTGAGGTCGTGGCCGTCCTCCATCAATTCCAGTTCCAGCTCTTCGTCGCGGTGATCGAGCAGCTCGCGATGGATACGTTGAATCAGGGTGTCGTTGTCTAAAAGCATGGCCATAACTCCCGACGAAGGTGGAAGTGGTCATGCTAGGCCTGTGGATGTGACGGGCCAGTGACGGTTGTGGCGTGGTGAAAAAAAGGCCGGTGTCATCTTGGTGTCACCTAACCCATGGCAGGATCCTCGCAAACCGTCTTGAACGCTTCGATGGACTGCGTTCGCGGGCCAATGAAACTGCCAGGAATCCGCACCATGAAAGGAGACACCTCGCTATTTGCAGCCATTGACCTGGGCTCCAATGCATTTCGCATGATGATTGGCCAGCCGGTCAAACGGAACCAGAAATGGATGATCCAGGAAGTGAAAACCCTGCGTGAACCGGTCCGTTTATCGGAAGGTTTTCAGGGCGGCGCGCTGGATGAGATGGCGCTGGACCGTGGATGGCAGGCGCTCTCGCGATTCGGTAAAAAATTGCGCGGTTTTGAAGCCGGCCGGGTGCGGGCGGTGGCGACCAGCGCGGTGCGTGAAGCCGACAATGCGCAACTGTTTCTGGCCAGCGCCGAGCGGCATCTGGGGTTCAGGATTGATGTCATCTCCGGGCATGAAGAGGCGAATCTGGTGTACGCCGGCGTCGCCCATTCGATCCCCAGCCCGGCCAGTCTGCGTCTGGTTGTGGACATCGGTGGCGGATCCACCGAGCTGATTCTGGGGCAGGGCGCCCAACCGTTGTTGACCGAAAGCATTGCCATCGGCAGCGGCACGTTTGGCGCGCGTTACTTTTCGGGTGGCTGCATCACCGCCCCGGCGTTGCTGGAAGCCGAGCGGGTGGCCACGCTGCAGTTTGAAAAAGTGGCGCGGCGTTACCGCGCCTTGGGTTGGCAGCAGACTATCGGCTCGTCGGGAACGGCGCGAATGCTCGCCAAAGTGCTCAAGGCCAACGGCATGAATGACGATGGCGAAAGCGGCATCACCTACAGCGGCCTGCTGCGCCTGTCATTGCGCCTGCTGGAAGTGGGGCACGTCAAACAGCTCAAACTGGCCGGCTTGCAAAACCATCGCTTGAGCTCCTTGCCCGGTGGCCTGGTGGTGATGTTGGCCGCGTTCAAGGTCTTTGGTATCTCACACATGACGCCCTCCGAAGGTGGACTGAGGTTCGGGGTGATGCATGGCTTGATGTCCAGGCATTGAACCCCGTCCCCCTTTCTAGACACCGTCAATGAGGCGAGGCAATCCCGACGGGTTCAGGTCTCGCAGCACCTCGGGCAGCAGCGCTTGAGGAAAGCCCTGGTAAGCCACCGGGCGCAAGAAGCGTTCAATTGACGTCATGCCGACCGAGGTGAAGCGGCTGTCCGACGTGGCCGGAAACGGCCCGCCGTGAACGGTGGCAAAGGTCACTTCCTGCGGATGCGCGAAAGCATTGACGACGATGCGCCCGGTGCGTCGTTCCAATACCGGCAACAAGCGCTGTGCCAAAGGCAAATCATCGTCCTCTAGGTGCAGGGCCGCCGACAGCTGACCCCGTAGCGAGCGCGCAACGGCGAGCATCTCAGCCTCATCCCGAACTTTCACCAGCAACGCTGAAGGGCCGAATACTTCTTCGGCGAGCAGCGTCTCGTTCAGGAAATGTGCGCCGTCGACCTCCAGCAACGCGGAGGCGCCCTCCAGCGCGGCACTGGCTGCCGAGCCTTCGGCAATGCGCTGGGCGCCGGCGTTCTCCATGAAGCCGAGACCGTTCAAATAGGCCGCGTGAATGCCCGGTGTCAGCATCGGTCGCGCCGAGGTCTGGTTGACGCGTTCGATCATCGCGGCGCGCATCGCCTCAAAGCCCGGCCCGTCAATGGCGATCAACAGCGCAGGTTTGAGGCAGGCTTGCCCGACGTTCACCACCATGCGTTCGATAAAGCTGTCACCGATCCGCGCCCCTTGAGTGGCCTGTGCGTGGGGCAGGATGCACGTGGGGTTGATGCTGGTCATCTCGGTGAACACGGGAATCGGTTCGGGGCGCAGTTGCGCACGGCGATACAGCGCCATACCGCCACGTTCCGAGCCGGTGAACGTCACCGCTTTGATCAACGGATGATCGACCAGCGCTTCACCGATTGCATTACCGCCACCGCGCACCATCGAAAACACGCCTTCGGGCAGCCCGTGTACTTGCACGGCGTTGCGAATCGCCTGCGCCTGAATTTCCGACGCCCCGGGGTGAGCGTTGTGTGCCTTCAGGATGACCGTTGCGCCAGCGGCCAGTGCCGAAGCGGTGTCGCCCCCGGCGACCGAGTACGCGATCGGAAAATTGCTCGCGCCGAAAATCGCCACCGGACCGAGGGCGATCTTCTGCAGTCGATGGTCCATGCGCGGGCGTGGCTGGCGATCTGGCTGCGCCGGGTCGATGGCCAGTTGCAGGAAGCGCCCCCTGCGCACGACCTCGGCGAATTGGCGGAACTGAGTGGCAGCTTTTATTGCTTCACCCTCAAGTTGCGCCTCGGGCAGGCCGGTTTCGAGTGCTGCCCTTGCTGCCAACGTCTTGCGCACCGAGTCGAGATTGTCGGCAATGCTGTCGAGGAACGCCGCGCGCCGGGTGAGCGAGGTGTGGCTGTACTCATCGAACGCTTCATCGGCGAGGGTCGCGGCCTTGTCGACGTCGGCTACGCCACCCAGGGCGAACGCCGGTTCAATCAACTGATTGCTGGCGGGATTGAGCGCCCTCATCGTCCCTTCGGTACCGGGCACATCGCTGGCGCCGATCATCAGTTTGCCTGTCAGTGTCATGGGCGTTCACCTCGGGTCAGGGTGGCGATGAGCTCTGGTGTGGTGACAATGGCGTGGGCGAACGTCGGACCGTTCAGCTCATGCGCCGCGTGCATCATTTCGGGCTTGAAGGCGGCCGTCGCGTCGCGCACCAGGGTGACGTGATAACCCAGTTCCACCGCGTAACGGGCGGTGGCCTCGATGCAGGTATTGGCCAGCAGGCCAACGATGATTACGTGAGTGATGCCTTTTTGTTTGAGTCGAAAATCCAGGTCGGTGTTGGCAAAACCACTGGAGCCCCAGTGTTCCTGAACAACGATGTCACCGGCCTTGGGCGCGAAATCGGGGTGCCAGTCGCCGCCCCATTCCCCGCGAGCGAAGTGATGCATGTGCATGATCTTGCATTGGGTGGGGCTTGGGTGATCCCAATCCTCGTAGTCGCCTTGTTCCCAGCGGTGGTGCGGTACGATGACCACCGGAATCTCGAGGGCCCGGACGGTGCGGTCGAGTGCGCGCAAGTTGTCGAGCAGGCCGACTTGTTCGGCGATCGGTTCGATAAGCGGATAGACTTTTCCGCCTTCGGAAAGGAAATCGTTGTAAGGATCGACCAACAGGTAGGCGGTTCTGTCGAGGGGATAGAGTGTTTTTGACATGGCTGTTTCCTCCAGGAGTTGAGTGACCGGTGCGTCGGGCTTGCCCGTGCATCATGTTGATATGATAATCATAGTAACTGTAAAAGAGGCAAGGCCGCATGTCGGTAAACACCGCTGTTCCCGAAACCTTGTGTCCGATTTCCCGGGCTGAATCTGTCGTCGGCGACCGCTGGACGGTCCTGGTGCTGCGCGAGTTGTTCATGGGCAGCCATCGATTCGACGAGATCCAGGCGCAAACCGCCGGGACTCCGCAAATGATCGCCACCCGCCTGAAGCGTCTGGAGGCCGACGGACTGGTCGCCCGCCGCCCCTACAGTGAGCGGCCGTTGCGTTACGAGTACCACCTCACACCCAAGGGGGACGCGTTCTATTCCGTGGTGCTGGCATTGCGAGCGTGGGGGGAAACCTGGTGCAAGTCAGAGGAGGAGGGGTTGGCGGTGGTTTACACCCACGCCACCTGTGGCCAACCCGCCGGGCTGGGGCCGTTGTGTGCGCATTGCGGCGAGCCGTTGCGTCGTGCAGAGCTGATCAGTACGCCCAGCGAGGCCTATGCCGCAGAACGAAAGGCACGGCGTGATGCGTTCAAGGGCGCGCGCGGGGGGGACCCGGTTGCGGCGGCTCAGGATCAGTAGACGAGCGTCGACGATACCGTGAGAAAAGCGTTCCCACGCAGCGCGCGGGAACGAAGGAGGGCAACGGCTTCAGCTCAGATTGCCGCAGAAAATGTTTTGATGGCCATCGGCCGGGCTTTCGCGCACCACCAGCACATAGCCGCCGGCGCGGAGTGTCTCGACCGCCACGGGTGCGCTTTTCCAGAAGTACTGCATCGATGCCGATGAATAAAACCGTGCATTCGGCCCGTCGTTCAGGTCATACGCCGGCGTAGAGCCCAGTTGGGCGCAGCTTCCGGAATAGATATAAGCCATCAAGCGACCGGGTAACGCGCTGCCCATGGTTTCGCCGCTGACGGCAAACCAGAACTCGGTTGCATTGCCTTTGGGCATCATGATGGGCCGGGCGATATTCCCGCCGTTGACGGACGTAGCGTGCAGGGGAACGTTAGTGATCTGACTGTCTGGCACCGTCGAACACCCGGAGAGCCACCCGACCGCCACCACCAACGCCAGCGAAGATACGATTTTCATCGTGAAACTCCCGCTTGTAAGGACGCGTTGAAGTGATCCCCCCTGTCAATTTTAGCTGTGTGGTGACAGAGGACATTTCTTCGGATGGTCGGTCGGAGCGGACGGGGGCTTGTATCGCAACGTATCCCCGGTGCCGGCAGCCACCTTTGCATACAAAACCAAGGGATGTGCGACACACGCGAGATACACCGGTCCCTCCAAATGGTGTCACCGCATCGGCGGCAATCACTGGAGAATGACGATGTCCCGTATCACTTCCCGTAACACCGCTGGCCGGCTCGGTTTCACCCTTGCCGCTGTTTCACTGGCAGCCTTTGCAAGCTTTTGCCAGGCGGGCGAGACCACCCCTGAAGCACAACCTGCTAAAAACTGGCAGGCCGGCATTCACCGCACAGACCAGGTGCGCCAGGACCTGGACGTCGCCGACCGCGAGGTGATTCAAGTGCGTGTTGATTTCGACACGGGCGTGACGTCGCCAAAGCATTCGCACCCTGGGGTTGAGGTTGCCTATGTTATCGAAGGCACCTTTGAGTATCAGTTGGAGGGGCGGGCACCGATCACGCTGAAAGCGGGCGATTCGCTGTACATCCCGGCGGGCACCGTGCATCTGGCGAAGAACGTGGGTAGCGGCAAAGCGTCTGAGCTGGCGACCTACATCGTGAAGAAAGGCACGCCGTTGCTGGTGCTGGAGCACTGATCAGTGATTGCCCGATGCATGGCATCGGGCATTTCTGTTTAGCGCTTTATCGCTGAATCCCAGGCCAACCGGCCTGGCGCAGTGCTTTTAGCAGCGTCTCGGCATCAAGCCCCGGCACAGTGTGGCCATTACCTTCGACCGTATCGGACGCCAACAGGGCATTGATAATGGCTTCTTCCACGGCTTCGGTGGCGGCCAGAAACAACTCGCTGATGTGATCGTTGTTGACCATGCTCAGGTTGTCGCACGTCGGCGCGCCTTTGCCTTCATAGGCAGCGGGCGGTACGTGCTGGTTGCCGGTGGCGAAGGCAATGAAGATGTCACCGCTGTGGTCTTCGTTACCGCCACCGGTGCGGGCGAGGCCGAGGCTGGCACGTTGCGCGAGGCGCGTGCATTGGTGCGGCAGCAACGGCGCATCCGTGGCCAGGCAGACGACGATGGAGCCCATGCCCGGAAACGGCAGCGAGGCCTTGAGGAAGGGCGAGTCGACCTGTTCCATATAGCGTCCGACCGGGTAACCGTCGACGCGCAGTTCATTACGAATGCCGTGGTTGGCCTGAACAATCGCGCCGACCGTCCAGCCGCCCTGCGCAGGGCTCAAGCGTCGCGAGGACGTGCCGATGCCGCCCTTGAACTCGTGACAAATCATCCCGCTGCCACCGCCCACCGCGCCTTCGATCACCGGGCCACCCACCGCATTGCGTTGGGCCTGGGCCACATGTTCGGGTTTGACGTGGAAGCCGTTGATGTCATTGAGCAGGCCGTCGAACGTCTCCAGCACCACCGGCATGTTCCAGTAAAGTCGGCCGTCGTCGGGTGGGTTCTCACGGTCCAGCGCAATCAGCGCGTCGCGCACCACGCCCAGGCTGTGGGTGTTGGTGAAGGCGATCGGACTGGTCAGCAGGCCGGCTTCACGAATCCACTCAAGACCGGTGGCGTCACCGTTGCCGTTGAGCACATGCACACCGGCAAAGCACGGTTGTTGATTGGTGGAACCGGCGCGCGGTTCGATCAGGGTGACGCCGGTGTGGATGTCACGACCGCTGTCGGTGCGGCCACGCACATCACTGTGGCCGACGCGCACACCGGGCACGTCGGTGATGGCGTTGAGAGGGCCGGGTTGCAGTTGGCCGAACTGGATGTTCAAGTCGCGGGCACGTGGTTTCATGGGTTTTCTCATGTTCATGGTGTTAAACAAAATTATTGGATGACCGATTCCCTGTAGCAGCTGGCGAAGCCTGCGTCCGGCTGCGCAGCAGTCGTAAAGTCAGAGCGCACGGTGTTTCAGGTAAGCCGCATGAGCCGGATTTACGACTGCTGCGCAGCCGGACGCAGGCTTCGCCAGCTTCTACAGAGTCACTGGGGGTTATTGACCGTTTTTGACCTTGCTCCAGATCCGCGTCCGCACCCGCTCGGTGGCGGGCGGCAGGGGCTGGAGGGTGAACAACGTGGCCAGCGCTTCAGCCGACGGATAAACGGCAGGATTGGTGCGGGTCGCCTCAGCCACCAGCGGCGTAGCGCTGCGATTACCGTTGGGGTAGTTCAGGTGATCGCTGACCGGGGCGATAACATCCGGGCGCATCAGGTAGTCGATGAAGGCCAGGCCTTGTTGCGGATGCGGGGCGTCCTTGAGCAGTACGAGCGTGTCGAACCACACCGGCGCACCTTCCTTGGGCAGGCTGTAGGCGATCTTCACGCCGTTGTTGGCTTGCTCGGCATTGGTCTTGGCTTCCAGCATCGCGCCGGACCAGCCCACCGCCACGCAGATGTTGCCGTTGGCCAGGTCGCTGATGAACTTGGACGAATTGAAGTACGCAATGTGCGGGCGCAACTTGAGCAGCAGCGCCTCGGCCTTCTTGTAGTCTTCGGCGTTGGTGCTGTTAGGTGGCAAGCCCAGATAGTGCAGGGCGACCGGCAGCATTTCGGATGGCGAATCGAGCATCGCCACGCCGCATTGGCCGAGCTTGGCGAGGTTCTCCTCCTTGAACACCAGGTCCCAGGAGTCCACGGGCGCCTTGTCGCCCAACGCGGCGCGGACCTTGTCGATGTTGTAGCCAATCCCGTTGGTGCCCCACAGATACGGCACGGCGTACTGATTGCCCGGATCGTTGTTGGCCAGTTTTGCCAGCAGGTCGCTGTCCATGTTCTTGAAATCAGGCATTTGCGCGTGCGGCAACGGTGCCAGGGCGCCGGCCTTGATCAGCGTCGGCAAACTGAAATTACTCGCCACCACCACGTCGTAGCCGCTGCGGCTGGTCAGCAGTTTGCCTTCCAGCACTTCGGCACTGTCGAAGGTGTCGTAAACCGGCTCGATTCCGGTATCGCGCTTGAAGTCATGCAGGGTGTTGGGACCGATGTAGTCGTACCAGTTGTAGACATGGACCGTGGGTGCGTCGGTGGCCATCGCCGACAGCGAGACGCACAAACAGGCGCCCAGTCCGAGATTGATATGCGAGCAGTGACGACTCATGATGCGGCACTCCTGGCCTGCTGCAGGCCGGTGATGAACAGGTGCTTGCAGCGTATCGGCAGGCGCGGGACTCACCCATTCCCATCATGGGTTACTCGAAAGGGGTAGTGCGTGGACGCGTTGTTGAAAGAGTTGCCCGTGCACCAAGGGCTGGCGCGGGTGTTTGGTGCGTTGGGTCAGGACGGTTTCTGGCGGGCGCTGGTCGACACCTTGCGGTTGCTGGTGCCGCTGGACAATGCGTTGGTCGCGGTGATGGGCGCGGGGCGGGTGCCGCGGTTGCTGATTGATTTCGACTCAAAAGGCGATGCCGCCGAGCATGAAGAACTGGCGGACTACAGCGCCGGCATGTACCTGCTTGATCCCTTCTACCAGGCCGCTTGCGCCGGCATTGCCGATGGCCTGCACAGCCTGGAATCGGTGGCTCCCGACCAGTTCCAGCAAAGCGAGTACTACCTGAGCTATTTCCGTTCGGTCGTGGGCGCCGACGAGTTGCAGTTCATGATCAACCTCGATGGCGCCGTGCTGGGCTTGTCGCTGGGGCGTTCGACGCGATTTACCCTCCAGGAGCAGGGCCGTCTGTTGTGCGTGCGCGACTGGGTGCTGTCGGCGATGCGCCGTCACCTGCAACTGATGCCGCCGGAAGGCGCGACCGCCGAGCCTGTGGCCGGCGATCTCACCCTGTTGCTGGATCGCTTCGACGCGCGCCTGTCGGTGCGGGAAATCGAAACGGCCAGGCTGATTCTTCAGGGCTTCTCCAGCAAAGCCATCGCCCAGCAGATGGGCATTTCACCGGAGACCGTGAAAGTGCATCGGCGCAACGTGTATCACAAGCTCAACGTGAATGGTCACGGCGAGTTGTTTGCGTTGGTGCTGCAGCCGCGTTGATACCGGCGGTTTACTCGCCCAACTTGAACACCAACGCCTTCAATCCGCAGGCCTCATCGGCATCCGGAAATTCCGGTGGATTGTCCAGCCGCTGTTCAAAACGCAGGCTCGGCGCTTCCCGCATGACGCCATCGATGAGGAAGTCCGGGCCGAACGCCGGGTCGTTCATGCAGGCCAGCACCGTGCCCTGCGGGCCGAGCAGCTCCGGCAAGCGGCGCAATACGCGCTGGTAATCCTTGGTCAGCAAAAAACTGCCTTTCTGAAAGGACGGCGGGTCGATGATCACCAGGTCATACGGACCTTTGCCAATCACCTTGCCCCAGGACTTGAACAGGTCGTGGCCGAGAAAGCTGACCTTGCTCAAATCGTGCCCGTTGAGCCGGTGATTGTCGCGCCCACGGCTCAAGGCCGGGCTGGACATGTCCAGATTGACCACGTGCTCGGCGCCGCCCTCGATGGCCGCGACCGAAAAACCGCAGGTGTAGGCAAACAGGTTCAACACACGCTTGCCGTCGGCATTGGCCCGCACCCAGTCGCGGCCGTAGCGCATGTCGAGAAACAGGCCGGTGTTCTGTTTGCGCCCCAGGTCCACACGGTAACGCAAGCCACCCTCGGTGATGGTCATTTCATCGATCACGTCCCCCAGCAGCCACTCGGTGGTGCTTTGCAGCAGGTAGCGATGTTGCAGCAACAAGGTATGCGCGCCGGATTGCTGCCACTCGGGCGACTGCGTGATCAGCATCAGGCGTTGTTTCAAGTCTTCGAGCTGCGACGCTTCCGGCTCTTTGAACAGGGCGACCAGCACCACGCCCTGAAGCCAGTCGACGGTCAACTGCTCCAGGCCCGGCCAGCGGCGGCCACGGCCGTGGAACAAACGGCGGGTTTCTGCGGGGGGCGTTGCCAGGGCCGTCAGCAAATGGGCGTGGAGGGTGGCGAACGCGTCTGGGTTCATCGGGCAGGGTCGGCAATTTGAGGGGGCGGCATTTTAACCACAATTGCAGGGTAAGGCGCGTGGCAACGCGTCGAGAGTTATCACGTTTAATTTAACTTTACGTGAGGATTTGGCGATCTGTCCGCTCACATACTCGGCCCCATCGATCAACTGCCGGGAGCCGGACATGTCGCAGCTATCTGCTTCACCCCGTATCAGCAGCCATCCGCGCTGGCTGCGGCTGACCCATTGGCTGAACGCCCTGGCGGTTCTGGTCATGGTCACCAGCGGCTGGCGGATCTACAACGCATCGCCCATTTACGATTTCAGCTTCCCCAAATCGATCACGCTCGGCGGCTGGCTGGGGGGCGCCCTGCAATGGCACTTCGCGGCGATGTGGTTTCTCGCCATCAACGGCCTGATTTATCTGGCCATCAACCTGTTCAGCGGTCGTCTGAAACGCCGTTTCTTCCCGGTTTCGCCCAAAGGTGTCCTGCATGACGTAGGGGCCGCGTTGCGAGGGCGGTTGGGGCATGCCGACCTGAGTCATTACAACCAGGTGCAACGGCTGGCGTACCTGTTCGTGATGGTCGACATCATGCTGCTGGTGATTTCCGGGCTGGTGCTGTGGAAGTCCGTCCAGTTCCCGCTGCTGCGCGAGTTGATGGCGGGTTACGAAGGTGCGCGACGGGTGCATTTCTTCGCGATGGCGCTATTGGTGGCCTTCGTTGCGGTGCATCTGGTGATGGTCGCGCTGGTCCCCAAAACGTTGTGGGCCATGATCGTCGGTCGCAAGGAGCCGGTATGAAAAAGCGCATCGAAAGTACCGGGCTGGACGATTCGTCGATCCTGACAGATGCCCGGAAAATCCTCGCCCCGCAGATCGCCGACCGCTCGCGTCGCTCGTTCCTGCTGCGTGGCCTGACGCTGGGCGGCGTGGCGATGTTGTCCGGCTGCAACATCACCGACAACGAAAACGTCGACACCGCGTTGTCCGCCATGTCCCGCTTCAACGACCGGGTGCAGGGCTGGCTGTTCAACCCCAACGCCATGGCACCGACCTATCCCGAATCGATGATCACCCGGCCATTTCCGTTCAACGCCTTCTACGGCATCGACGAAGCGCCGACGGTGGAGGCGGAGAGTTACCGACTGGAAGTTACCGGCCTGGTCGCGGACAAACGCAGTTGGCGGCTCGAAGAATTGCGCGCCATGGCGCAGACCGAACAGATCACCCGGCACATCTGCGTCGAAGGCTGGAGCGCAATCGGCCGCTGGGGTGGCGTGCGGTTCAGTGATTTCCTCAAGCGCGTTGGCGCCGACACCGATGCCAAATACGTCGGCTTCAAATGCGCGGATGACTACTACACCAGCATCGACATGGCCACCGCGCTGCATGCGCAAACCTTGCTGACGCTGACCTACGACGGCGCGGTGCTGCCGCGCCAATACGGCTTCCCCATGAAACTGCGCATGCCCACCAAGCTGGGCTACAAGAATCCCAAACACATTCAGGCCATTTTCGTCAGCAACACCTACAGCGGTGGCTACTGGGAAGACCAGGGCTACAACTGGTTCGGTGGCAGCTGACGGGCAACTTCACTCGCCCGCAACCTGTGCTTCAAGGAGTTCATCATGAAAAAGTTAGCCACCGCCGTACTGTCCATGTGCCTGGCCGTAGGTACCGCCTCTGTATTCGCTGCTGACACCATGAGCAACGACACCATGAGCAAGGACTCGATGTCCAAAGATGCCATGTCCAAAGACACGATGAAAAAAGATTCAGCGATGAAAAAGGACGCGATGGCCAAGGACACGATGAAGAAAGACAGCATGTCCAAGGATGCAATGTCCAAGGGCAGCATGAGCAAAGATGCGATGAAGAAGGACGCTACTTCTCAGTAATCCAGTTCCTCTCGATCCCTGTGGGCGCTTGTTCCCACAGGTTCGTGCAGGGCATGACATCACTACAAACAAGGGCGTTGATGGCAGAGAAGGGCGCTGCTCTGATTTTGCAGGACGCCTGATTTCGTCACCCCGGTGTATCAAAAATGAATTTCCGCCGAGCTGGCTGCTCATACTTGATAGGTAGCGCATTTAGCTCGCGAAATCATAGATGCATTCAGGGAGTGGCAATGTCATGGGACCAGTATCGACGGTCGACGCGAAACCTTCGGGTGGGTTGATTCTTGTGGTCGAGGACGATCCGCTGATCCTGGAGTTTCTTTGCGAAATTCTTCAGGACGAAGGGTTTGTGGTCGAGCCTCAAATCAGTGCAGATGCCGCTTCGATGTATCTGGAGCAGCATGCGAATGACGTTTGCCTGTTGCTCACCGATATCACCATGCCGGGCACCCTCAATGGCGCTGACCTGGCCAATCAGTTCGGCGACCGCTGGCCTGACAAGCCGATCATGATCATGTCCGGCTTCGAAACCCCGCAAAGCTCAGGCGTAAAACATTCGGTCTCGTTCATTAAAAAACCCTGGGCGATCGGTCAATTGCTGGACTGTGTCGACGGTGCCTTGAAGTCCAAGCCTGCTGGCTGAAACGTTACTGCGCCGCATGAGCCCGTCTCGCTGGTAAATGCTACATTGCCTGGTACTACCTGCCTGGCCACTTGCGAGAGGAAGCTTATCCTTGTCTGCTCATCCATCCGTATTCAACACGCCTTACCGCGCTTTCCTGTTCGATATGGACGGCACTGTTCTTAACTCTATCGCTGCCGCCGAGCGGATCTGGACGATCTGGGCCTTGCGCCACGGGGTGGATGTCGAGTCTTTCCTGCCGACCATTCACGGCGTCCGCGCTATCGACACCATCAATCGCCAGGGATTGCCGRGCGTCGATGCGCAGGCGGAAGCGGCGTGGATTACCGAGGCGGAAATCGAGGACGTGGAGGGAATTGTCGAGGTCCGCGGCGCGGCGGCATTCCTGCAATCCTTGCCGGCCAATCAATGGGCAATCGTGACCTCCGCACCCCGAGCGCTGGCCTTGCGCCGGATCGCGGCCGCGGGGATTCCCGTACCTGACGTGATGGTGACTGCGGAGGATGTCAGCGCGGGTAAACCGGATCCTGCGGGTTATCGATTGGCGGCGAAACGGCTGGATGTCGAGTTGACGGAATGCCTGATCTTCGAAGATGCCAGCGTGGGGATACGGGCGGCAGAAGCGGCCGGGGCTGATTTGGTCATCATCACCGAGACGCACGCACATCCGATTCAGACGGCGCATGCGACATTGGCCAGCTATCAGTCAGTCACCGCAGCGGTCGATCCCGACCACTCTCTGCGCCTCAACCAAATCTAATTGTAGGAGTGAGCCTGCTCGCTCCTGCAATGGAGCTGCGCAGTGACTAGTACACACCGGGAACCAAGCGCCAGGTGTGGGCGCAATACGCCTCATATTCGTGGCCAAACTGTGCCCTCAACAACGCCTCTTCCGCGTGAATCCGGGCAATCAGCGGAATCACCGTCAATGCGGCCAACAGCAGGCCGACACCTGAACGAAACGCCAGCGCCCAACCCAAGGCGATGACCAGCATCCCCAAGTAACTGGGGTTGCGCAGACTACGATAAATCCCGTCGGTGACCAGCGTATGCCCCGGTTGAATCGCCACCAACCCGCTGAATCGATTGCCCAGCACAAACACGGGCCACAACCGCAGGGCGCCGCCGACGATGAACAGCAACGCGCCGATCCAGCGCAGGCCTTCACCGCCGAAGGTCCAGTAGTCGATTCGGTCGGTGTACGCCGGCAAAAAGCCGCTGAGTATCCCGATCACCCCGAACGCCGGAAGCACCCAGCGATTGGCGCGGTCCTCTCGTTCACCGGAACTCAGATTGACCTCGGTGAACAGCGAAGCCACGGTCATCACCAAGGTCGCCAAGGCAACCACCACCAATGGCGCATGGGCGAAAAACGCGGCCAACCCGCCCATGCCCCACACCGCGAGACCGAGGTAGGCAAGGGTGCCGGCGATGGCGAAGAATGCCAGCCTGGGCGAAATTTTCATGAGCACCTCGTGATGAGCCATTGCCCCATTCAGTTTAGAGGCCGGGGGCTGCTCACGCGTTCAACTCGGACCTGGCATTGCGCCGAATGACCTGCGGCGGTTGGCCGAATGCCCGAAGAAAGGCTTCACGCATGCGGCGACGGTCAGTGAAACCGGCCTCGCTGGCGATTTGATCAAGACTCAGACGCCCGCGTTCAAGCATCTGCCGTGCCGCCTCCAGGCGCAGGTTTTCGATGGCCTTGGCCGGCGTCTGCCCGGTCTCGGCGCGAAAACTGCGGCTGAATTGTCGAGGGCTCAAGCGCGCCACGTCTGCCAGTTGCTCCACCGACAGAGGCGAGGCCAGGTGTTCGCGGGCATAGCCGAGAACGGTTTGAATCCGGTCGGATTTCGGTTCCAGTTCCAGCAGTGCCGAATGCTGGGACTGCCCCCCCGCGCGGCGCTGATACATCACCAGTTTCTGCGCCACAGAGCGCGCCAGTTCGGCGCCGTGATCCTTCTCGACCATGGCCAGCGCCAGGTCGATGCCGGCGGTCATGCCGGCCGAGCTCCAGATCGAGCCGTCAACCACGTAGATGCGGTCTTCTTCCACTTTGATCAACGGAAATCGCGCTTGCAGCTCCCGGGCATAGGCCCAGTGAGTGGTGGCCCGTCGTCCATCGAGCAAACCGGCCTGGGCCAGCACGAATGCCCCTGAACAAATCGACGCCATGCGCCTGGTGGTGTTCACCCGGTTGCGCAGCCAGGTCAATACACCTTCGGGTGCCTGTTCGACGATGGTATCGCCGCCCACCACGATGACGGTGTCGAAGACTCGCTCATCGAACGCCTGGGTCCCGACATTCAAGCCTCCGGAGGCGCGCAACGTGCTGCCGTCCTGCGAGATCACACTGACCTCATACAGCGGCTCACCGGCGCTGAAGTTGGCGTACTCGAACACCGGCATGGCCGCCAGCGCCATGGACTGGAAACCCTCGAACACCACAAATGCCACGGCAGTCATCGCAGGACCCTCAAATGAATATGTCCGAAAAACGTACTTTAAACGTCATTTGAGACAAGTGTAAGACCCTTTATAACGGTTCACACCCGGCGAACTGATCGCCTCACTGTGAAGGAAACCCGACATGGCACTCTCATCCAAAGGCACCGCACTGATCACTGGCGCTTCTTCGGGCATCGGCGCGGTGTATGCCGACCGTCTCGCCCGGCAGGGTTACGACCTGATTCTGGTCGCCCGCAGCCAGAGCAAACTGAACGCGCTGGCGAACCACCTGAGCAACGAAACCGGGCGCGCGGTGGAAGTGGTCGCCGCTGATCTGAAAGTCAAAGCCGATGTGCTGCGGGTCGAGGAGATTCTGCGTAATGACGCCAGCATCACCCTGTTGGTGAACAACGCCGGCGTTGGCGCGGTGATGCCGTTGTTGGGCAGCCCGGTCGACGAGATGGAAGACATGATCACCCTCAACGTCACTGCGCTGATGCGGCTGGCCTATGCGGTGGTGCCTGGCTTTGTCGCCCGTGGCACGGGCACCGTGATCAACATCTCATCGATCGTGGCCATCGCGCCGGAAATCCTCAACGGCGTGTATGGCGCGACCAAGGCCTTTGTACTAGGCCTGAGCCAATCAATGCACCGCGAGCTGGCGGACAAAGGCATTCGTATTCAAGCGGTATTGCCTGGTGCGACGGCCACCGATTTCTGGAGTGAAGCGGGCAACCCGGTGGAAAACCTGCCGCAAGAGATCGTGATGTCGGCGCCCGACATGGTCGACGCCGCACTGGCGGGCCTGGCGAAAGGCGAAGTGGTGACCATCCCGAGTCTGCACGACGGCGAACAATGGGACCGTTACGAAGCGCAGCGCCAGACCCTTTCGGGGTTGTTTGGCAACGCCAGCGCCGCACCGCGTTATCGCTAAAAGGGGGGGCGGCGGGCTGGGTGAACTAAGCTTGGATAAGTAGGGTTCACCTTTGGGAGACCCGCGATGCTGCACATCCGGACACCGTTGATCTTGCACCCGGGGCTGTCGACGCAGACCCGGCGGATCTGGCTCAAGATGGAAAACCTGCAACCCAGCGGTTCGTTCAAGCTGCGTGGCATGGGGCTTCTGTGCAGTTGGGCCAAGGCCCAGGGCAAGCGTCGAGTCGTTTGTCCTTCGGGCGGCAATGCCGGTTTTGCCACCGCTGTTGCTGCTGCCAGCCTCGGACTGAGCGCCTGCATTGTCGTGCCGCACACCACCCCTGAATCGACCCGCAACCGGATCAAGAAAACCGGTGCCGAGGTGATTGTTCACGGCAAGGTCTGGGACGAGGCCAATCAACGGGCCAAAGAACTGTCGCAGGATGCGGACACCGAATACGTGCCGGCTTTCGATCACCCGCTGTTGTGGGAGGGGCACAGCACCCTGGTCGATGAGGTGCTTGAGGTGTGTCCTCAGGTTGATGTGATGGTGACGTCGGTGGGCGGCGGTGGTTTGCTGGCGGGAATCCTCACGGGGCTGATTCGCCATGGCCGCACGGACTGTCGGATCGTTGCTTGCGAAACCGAGGGAGCGGCCTCGTTCGCGGCCGCCATGAAGGTTGGGCATCCGGTTCGATTGCCGCGCATCGATACCGTGGCGACATCGCTGGGTGCGGCGCAGGTCGCAGCCTGGCCAGTGCAGCACCTGCGCGATTTCCCTCACCAGTGCGTGGTGCTCAGCGATGAGAACGCCATCATGGGCGTGGTTCGATTCGCCAGTGATCTGCGCCAGTTAGTGGAACCGGCCTGTGGTGTGTCATTGGCGGTGGCATACCTGAACCATAGCGCCATCGCAGATGCGCACGATGTGGTCATTGTGGTGTGCGGCGGGGTAAGTATCAGTGCGCAGTTAGTGGCCGGATGGGCGCGTTTGTCCACCGGGAAAGCGAAGTAGGGCTGCAAACGCTATCCAGCTGTCGCAAGCCCCACCACTATTTATTGGCCTTCACTTCATTGGCCGGCAGCATCGCCTTCCTGAATCAGGATGGCGCGAGCCAGGTCTTCGTCACTGGCGTTCAGACCGGGATTGTCCTGGCGGATTCTCTTC
Organism: Pseudomonas sp. P1_F1_2; assembly: GCF_056405815.1. Lineage (NCBI taxonomy): Bacteria > Pseudomonadati > Pseudomonadota > Gammaproteobacteria > Pseudomonadales > Pseudomonadaceae > Pseudomonas > Pseudomonas sp. P1_F1_2. The sequence goes on from NZ_JBFUBK010000100.1 coordinate 19,733, forward strand.
AGCACCGACTCCAGATAAACACCGCGAATTGCACCGCCACTGGCAACGAAGCTGGAGGCATCATCCCTGGCAGGAATCATGAGTTTGTGGTCCTTGAAGGTCGAATACAGCGAGGCAGATACCCCGGCCGAAGTGGCTACATCTTCCGCATCCACTTTGGCCATAGCCGAGCCGAAGGGTAAACACAACATCAGGGAGGAGATGATAATCAGACGGCGCATGACAGTGTCCTCTGAAGCAATTGGGATGTACCTCATAGTTTAGGATGCCTGGCGATCGCCAGGAGTTCCTTTGTCACGCGATATCGTTCAAAACCGCAGCGTTGCTCCCGTGGTCAGCCACTGGTCACGTTCCCCCGTCAGGTTGCGTCCCGCCACCAGATCGATGTCGAGGCGCTCGCCCACATGAAACCTCGGCCCAGCCTGCCACGCCTGCTGCGCGCCTTGCTGGCCGAAGCGTTCGGCGATCATCGTGAGGGCGCGGGCCACGTCGTATTCAACGCCGGTGCCCCAGGTCCAGCGATGGTTTTGCTCGCCGTCGTCATAAGCGTGAGACCAGCCGGCATTGAGGTTCAGGCGCAGCGTTTCGAACGGTTGGTAGGTGAGTGGCAGGTTCAGTTCGCCGCCGTCGAAGGCGTGCGCCCGATTCAAGGCAACGTGCGCCGAGCCCGCCAGCGCCCATTCAAGACCCAGGTTTTCGCTGGCGAATAATTGAGCCTTGAACTGCGGGCTCACCTGCGTTTGCGCGTCATCGTGGCTGTGCTGCAACACCGCGCCGAACTGCACGGTGGGCAGTGATTTGAACGTACAGTCCTGCGACAAGGTACTCGTGCCGGAAGACGTGTGCCGACCGTTCTGGTACCAGGCGTCGATGTTGCATTCACCGGGCGCATTGATCCCTGCGTCGTCCACCACATAAGCGCCACCGGCGGCGTTGGCGTGAGAGATCATCGTCAGGCACCCGAGCACACTCAGGGTGATCCCGACAAACAACAGATTGCGCCGCAGTGACCGGCCTTGGGCTGGCGGGAGATCGCGTACAAAGGAGGTGAATTTTTGCATGAGGTTTATCTCGATAATTTCGTTGGAATGAACAGATCAGCCCTGAAGCAGCTGTCGAGCCTGCGAGGCTGCGTCCGGTGGCGCCGCCGTCGTGAAATCAGGGAATGCGGCGTGTCAGGAAAAAATGTGCGCAGGGTTTACGACGGCTGCGCCACCGGACGCAGCCTCGCAAGCTCGACAGCTGCTACAGCGAGGAAGCGACCGATAAGGTTTGCAGGCCTGCCAAACCGGCCTGGATGATCAGTTCTTCGGTGTCTTCGCCGCCGGGCAGGGCGATCACCACGTCCGCTCGGCTGTCGAGCAACATGAAGCGGTTGCGCACGCGTTCCGCGGACTTGCCGTGGCGTTGCCAGTTGGGCGGGTAGCGCACGATGTCGATGCCCTGTTCCCGTGCCCACTCTTCGATGACACCGCCCAGGTGCTGGTTGCCGCCATGAATCAGCACACGCACGGGGTGCACGCGTTGAAAGGCGTCGAGTACCCGTCGGCACTGGCGGGTGTCGGCGTAATGGCGCCCCGCGCAAATCAGCAGGCGCATGACGGGGTGTCCTTCACCAAGTCGCTGTTTTCGATGGCCCGCTGACCGGCGCGTTCGAGCAGCGGATAGGCGAGGGCGGCGATGTGGTGGTGCACGCGACGGTAATCGCGCAGCACGCGCTGGAAGATGTCGCCGGATTCGGCCCAGGTGTTTTTGTCCTCCTGCAACTTGCGAAAGTGCTCGCGGCTGGCCTGTGCTTCGAGTTGCCTCACGGCGTCCTTGCGCTTGATCAGTTGATGCGCGGTGGTGATGTCTTCGCGCAAAAACACGGTGATCGCCAGGCTCAGGCTCTCCATCAACGCATCGTGCAACGGGGCAATGCTGGACAGTTCGAATGCGGTGAACTGTTCCCCACGGCGCACCCGGCGCATGGCCAACTGCGCGAGGCTGCTGGAAAGAATGTCCGCCGCGTGTTCGAGGTTGATCACGAACAACAGGATTTCCTGGGCGCGATCGGCGTCGCCGTCACTGATGCCTTCTTTGCCGATGTCGGCCAGGTAGGCGCGAATCGCCGCACTGAGCAGGTCCAGGGATTGATCGATGCGTCGCACCTCGTCGACACCGGTCGGCGCCGATGTGTGGAACAGCTGCAACAGGCGCCCGAGCATCGCCGAGAACATATCGGCCATGCGCAGCGCTTCGCGGGCGGCGTTGGACAGGCCGATGTTGGCCACTTCCAGGCCGGCTTCATCGAGGTAGTGCGGCATCCCGGGGTCGACATCCCGCACCGGTTCCGGCAGCAGCCGGGTCAGGGCGTTGGCGAGTACGTCGGTCAGGCCGATGAATACCAGCGCCAGCAGCACGTTAAAACCGCTGTGCACGACCACGACCAGCGTCGACGGGTTCAGATTCGTTTCGGCCAGCAAACCGGCAAACGGCAACACCGCCAGCGCACCCAGCAGCCGCACGAGCAGATTGCCCAGCGGCAGGCGTCGACCGACGCTCGATCCGGCGTTGATTACCGGCGGCAACGCACCGCCAATGTTCACACCCATCACCAACGCTACCAGCGTGGTGGCCGACAGCATGCCGGTCGCCGCCAGCGAGACGATCAACAACACCACTGCGACGCTTGAATGGCAGAGCCAGGTGAGAATCAGCGCCACCAGCAAGGCAATCAGCACGTCGCCGTCGAGGCTTTGCATCATCACTTGGAAGACCGGCGTGCTTTCGACGTGCGCCAGGGTCGAGCCGAGCATGTGCAGGGCCAGCAGCATCAGCCCCAGGCCGATCAGCGCACAGCCGACGCTTTCATAGCGTGAGTCATCGCGCAGGCGAAAAACGATCAACCCCGTCAGCAACGCCAGTGGCGTGAGTATCGACACGTCGAGGCTGAGCAGTTGCACCACCAGGGTCGAACCGATATTGGCGCCCAGCATCACCGCCAGCGCCGGGGCCAGCGCGAGGGTGCCGGCCGCCGTAAACGACGTTGCCATCAGGCTGACCGCGGTGCTGCTTTGCAGAAGGCCGGTGATGCCGATCCCCGACAGCAACGCCATCCAGCGGTTGCTCAGGTTTTGCCCCAGCCATTGGCGCAGCGGCGAGCCAAAGCCACGCAGCAACGCCGAAGAAATCATGTGAGTGCCCCACAGTAACAGTGCGATGGCGCCTGCGAGGTTGATCAGTAGAGTCGTTCCCGACATCAGGACTCTCCCTTTTTTGCTGTTTCATTTATTGAAGGCCCGAACGGAAAACCTGTGGGAGCGGGCT
>NZ_JBFUBK010000101.1:0-22393 GCF_056405815.1 Pseudomonas sp. P1_F1_2
ACGCCGGAGTACGTGCGCTCTCGCCATGAACGTAAGAAGGTCGAAATGTTGTTTGCCCACCTCAAGCGCATCCTGAAATTGGATCGCTTGCGACTACGTGGCATGAGTGGCGCGACCGATGAGTTCACGCTGGCAGCCACAGTGCAGAACCTACGTCGGCTGGCCAAACTGACATCTCAAGGGCCACCAGTCACGGGATAGGTGCGCCTGCACTAAGCCAAAAACCTCAAATTAACCCAATAACGACGCAGCAAAGGTCAACGAAGGGCCGAGAAACCACACAAAGTGGTGAGTAGGCTATCCGGTGGTAGCTGTGCTTGATTTTACTCAGGCTGAAAATCCGACTTTTTCAACAGAATCGGCCGTTTTCTGCCTCTCGCGATCGGCAGAAAACGGCCAGAAGCAATGGGATGGACTCCTCCTCACTTCGGCATCTCGAGTGCCAGACTGAAAGTGCGAACCACAGTCAACGGTGAGAAGGAGTCCACATATGAATCTTACCTACCTGCGCGGCTGGGATGAAACCAGTGCAACTACGCTCCGGTCTTTCAGCTTGGCCTTGAGCACACGGTTCTCCTCCAGCAGCACCTCATTGATGGATGCAATGCTGGCGAGCTTGGCTCTGAGCTCCTCAATTTCCTGACGGTAGCCTGCAGATTTTTGGCGCTCGGCGATCAGATCTTGATGTTTGACATCCCTCATGGCGCGGCTGGATCGACCCTGTTTCTCCCGTATTGCCTCTGCAATTGCCGGATAGTGATTGTGGATCAGCGCGGTCGACACGCCGGCCTCTCGGGCGACGGCAGCGATGGTGACTTTGGTTTCCTTGGTATGAGCGCGTCCGTTCTCGATCCGGTAGATGGCCAGCTTGAGATCCTTCTCTCGATCTACGGCAGGCTTGTAGTTGGCTGCTTTGCCCTTGCTTTTCATGCGGTCAGCGCCTCCGGAGGCATGCCCAGCTGTACCAATACGTCTCGGCAGCGGTTCAGGTCGCGCTCAACGCGTTGGCGACCTCCCTCACCAATTTCCTTGCAGTGCACTAGCCCTTTCAGATCATCGTAAAGTCGCTGGTAGATAGGCGCGTGGGCGCTCCCGATCACCGAGTGGTCGCAACCACTGCAGCGGGTACGCTCAAGGGTATTTCCCACGCAGCCGTCGTTGTCTGCCGTACACCAGGCATGGCCATTGCTCCGAATAGCAGTGCTTTCTGCGATAGATTTCAACATCGAAGCGTGATCTTTGAAGATCAGCAAGTTCTGTGGCTCCCGCTGCCATCCCTTGATGGCGCGCCCGTAGCCTCCGGCCAAGGATTCATCTCCAATCCAGTTTTCGACGACGCCGAGTTTGATATCTTCCAGCTCTCCCTGGATTTCCATGTACAGATCAAGATCCAGATGCTGTCCCCAGTTGTCATCCATGGCGTAACCAAGGGTCATGTCCAGCGACCAGTGAGCGTAATGCTCTTTGAGGTAGCGCAGATCGCCGAAGCGACTATGTGCGGCGTAGTTTGCGAACTTCCGCCTAAATTGGTGGCTAGAGAGTTCCCAACTCAACCCGCAGTCTTTGGCGAATGCCTTAAGCTTCTTGCGCCAGCTCTCGCCAGTCAGCGTGCGACCGTTGCCATTTTTCGAATCTAGACCTAGAAAAAGAGAATGACGATGCTTATACGCCTCTGCAATTTGCAAATCCTGTGTGTTGATGCGACGTCGTTGGATAATTTCGTTGGCGATCATCGTTTGGTACGGCGCAGCCCAGCGCTCCATAACGCGGAGAGCACGCACTGCGGCCTCTGGGATCATCCAGTCATGGGTTCCTTCATCGGTTTTCTCAGACTTAGAACGCATCCAGTGATAGATCGTGCCTTCATCGTCCTCAGTGCGGCGATGCGCCCCCGATTGCAGGTTAGCCAGTTCGTGATTGCGGCAGCCTGAAGTGCTCGCCAAGACTATGTAGCAGGCCGTGCGAAGGGATGAGATGGAATTGTTGAGTGTCCTCACGCCTCCCTCCCAGCCCCTGACTTTCAAATGTTGATTTTTCCTCCAAATCATTCCTCCGACACTCAGGCCTTTACGCTCCGCTTCCGTAGCATTCAGATCATCGCGCAGGTCGAGCAGTACGTTTCCTCGCTCCACCTGCAGATTAGCCTTTTCGAACAAGGTGCAGAAAACATCATCGGGGAGCAGTGGCGTTTTCACCTCGGTTACAATCCCGATCCTTCCCGCCATGGCCGTTGCAGAAGTGTTGGGCCATGGGTGTTGTGGAATCTTGTCGTCGGTGTATTGGCTAAGCTCATAGAGCGTCTCTAACGCCACGTAACGACCCTTCAAGACACGTTGCGACAGCGGCTTATCCTTGCGAATTTGCAGATGAGCCTTGCAGGCGGCGACATAGGTCGCTGCAATTATCGGGTTCACTGTACCTAAGCGACTAAGTTTCAGAGCTTCTAGGTGCCGAAGGAATGGTAATGAACATTTGAAGAGTTCACATATCGTCCCTCCCCTAGGCCGATCCACTCCGCTACGACCTTGTCTCAGATAACGATAAAAAATTTCCTTGATAACTGCACGAAATGCTGGTGGCGCTGTAGCAAAATTGATCTGTTTTTTACTGGTTGGAACGTTGTTAGGAAAACCGTTGAGTTGCCAAATATCGTCACCGTAGCGGCTTCGGATGATCCATTTCCCATCCACCTGTGTTGCGGTGATGATCAGCTTGTCGCGCTCTGAGTCGGAAAGCCCACGCACATCGCCAAGCTGAGCCGTGATGGTCGCCCAAGGTAATTCTTCCGAGATGTTGTCACTCATGAAAGGACCTCTAGGCTGGCAATGAGATCAACTGACCAGAACGGGTGCGGTTGGGTACGGGCGCGCTCACGAGCGGCGTCTACGGCTGCAGCTTTGAAGGAGCCACGACGAAGTCCTTCGGCGACGATGTAATGGTCGATAAGGCGAGGGATGTGGGCGTACTCACGTGCCCAGCGCCGCTTGTCCATGCGGGAGCGCTCAGTCAGCACGCGGAAGTAGAAGCTGAACAGCTTGTACAGATCTTCGGCGGTCACTGCGTAGTGTTTGCAGCGCAGGCAGTTCATGAAATTCGTGCAGGTAGCGCCCTCACGTTTCGGAGCGAACTGACCATTTACTGGATCGCTACAGCGACCCAGAGGAGTGTCTTTGTAAGTCGCGCCGATGCTCGCAGTCAGCAACTCCTGCACCAATACCTCTCCCATGAACTGCCAGTTTCGACGGGCATTCTCGGTAGGCGCTAGATAGTTTTGGTCGGCTACTCGTGGGGTGTTACCAAGAGCAGAGGCAGTGGTCGCAAGATCGCCGTCGGTCAGCTCGAAGATGCGGTTTGCAAAGGTCTTACGCAGTCGGGAGATGTTGATTCGCAGAGGCTTTCCGTCACTATTTTTAAGATCATATTCAGCGACAAGGAGACTTATACCTCTGTCCAATGACATTGAAGTCAATGCTGTGACTTGGCCTAATGAGGCATGGGTGCGACTGCGGTACAGCCACACACGTCCTTTGAGGTCGTCCGGAGCCGCTGAATCAAAGGGCTCAGTCAACACCATCACTCGACGGATCAGACGTTCCACGTTGATCCTGACGCTGGGCATTGCCTCCAGCATACGCTCGGCTTTCGACTCAGCCCGCAGAGCTACTTTGCTAGTGTTGTAGCCACGGCGCTTCCATAGCACCAGGAAGACGGTGTCGTCTTTGGGATGTGGGCGTAAGCAATTTCGGCCCATTTCTAGCAATGGAGTGGCATTACGTCCGGTATGTAGAGCCACGACCAGCAAGGCATAGGCCAATAGGTTGCCGGTTATAGGACTACCACCGATCCATATTGGCTTGATGGCTTGCCGCAATGCCGCAGCAAACTCTTGCCGCTCACGCTTCGATAGAGCTGTCTCGCCCTTGACCTTGCGGGTGATGTTCGGAAATGGGTTGCGTGGGAAGGTTGCCGCATCGCCAGAGGTGATTAAAGGGAACAGGCCGCGCTGCCCAAATGCAACAAGCACCGCCTTGGTTTTTGAGTAGTAGTTTTTCTGGGAGATGGTCGCTGTACCCTGACCAGATAGATGGCTTAGATAGCCGTCGATAAGGCTACGGCTCAAATCATTCAGCGTCCACTCGCGCTCAAAAGCCAGCGCCTGGAGCACGCAGTAGTCAAGGAAGTACGCTAACCCACTGTTGCAATAACCCACCACGGTAGTAACCGAGAGGGTTCCCTCTTGCCCTGCTAGGAAACGCTCGATCTGGCGCTGACTAACATAGGTTATGGAATCAATTCCTGCACCGTACCATCGAGCGAAATCGAAGCTCCTAAGATTGGTTGAGTTGCGCCCGAACGCAACCACAGTGTTCTTCGGAGGCATAGCCTCAGGCAAGATAACCACGTTGCCTGCCGTATCGATGTTGTGTTCGACCTGCGGAACACTGAGGTCAGACTTGGTAAATACCTTGCGCTTCCCCATCAGGCTGCTCCAGCCATCTCATTCAGCTCGTCGTCATACGCCAGCACGGCTTCATCGGCCATTTCGTTGATCAGGTGTAAGTACACCATGGTGGTCTGAATTGAACTGTGGCCAAGTTGACGCTGCAGGTACACCAGGGGATCGAGCCCGTACTGGGGGTTGCGCTGAAGGTTGACCAGGGTGTGGGTTGCGTAGGTATGGCGCAACATGTGCGTATGGACTTCAATCCTAGCTAGCTTCCCGGTCTCGCTGATTATCCGATTCAGGCTCTTGCCGGAGCTGCCGTAGGGCTCTCCGAGATGGTTGAGGAGCAGTGCCTTATGGTTCTTACCCAGAGACGCCCGCTCGCCACGCACCTTAGACAAGTAGCGGTAGAGTTCGGACATGAACTTGCGACTGACCCAGATATCTCGCTCCTTGCTACCCTTGGTCTCCATGCCGCTGCCGTCGAAAGGATCCAGTCGGATGCGAAGATTGCGTTCGGTTGGTCCGGCCTTGTCCGGGTCGAAAACGTACGCCACTGGGAAAGTCGCAAGTTCGTTACGACGCAGACCTGTGTGCAGCGCCAGCTGAATCATGATCCGATGGTGTGGATTCTCCGCTGCTGCCAGAAATGACTTGGCCTGGGCCATGCTCAGGAACTTGGGTAGGGACTTGTGACGACGCGGCATCACGTCGTTCACCAGAACTTTGCCTCCGCTGGCATCCACATGCTCAAGGAAACCTGTTTCGCGCTTCACGGTGYGTTCTTCGTGACAGAACGGTAAGCGCTTCACCCAGCCCTTTTTCAGTGCGAATTCGTAGAACTTGCAGATGTACGTCAGACGCTGACGAGTAGTGTTGCGAGCCAGTCCGCACGTCACCAAGCAGTAGTCTCGGTAGGCAGCCACAAGGCTTTTGGCCTCTCCGCGATCTACGTCCCACCAATCAAGATCATGGGCTTGCAGGAAGCTGAAGAAGTCGTACAGCGCCCGTCCAGTGCTAGGCCAGGATTGCTTAGAGCCGATGTGCCCGCGAAGGAGGTAGTAGCGGAAGAACTGATTGGCCTTGCTGCAGCTCTCCATCGAGTCCCACAGCAGAATCGGAAACCCTTGGTAAGGTTGTCCGGCGATTTCGAAATCTTTGGTGCCCCACACAAGCTCCATCTTTCACCTTGTCGTCGACTAATCACTCTGTGTCCGTGTCTGCATGGATTGGATAAAGGCTACTGCTGTAGCCCCTTCCACTCCTCGTCAGATAGACCTATGATTTTAATATCACATCAATCTAACTGCCTCAACGCCCCGGATCATAAGGCGTTCCTCAAGGTTTGCAGGTGGGCGACCTGGCGGCTGAATTGCACGCTGGACAACCGCTGCTTCGGTCGCGGGCTCATGGCCTGACTGATCGCGCGCGTGGGTTGGCCGGTCAGGCGTGCGAGCACCAGCCATTGCTCGGCAATGACGAGTTGTTCAAAGCCTGGATGACGACGCCGGACACGCCGCAAGATGTCTTGCTGCAACGCTTGCAGCAGGTGATGTTGACCGTTGCGACGCAACATGAAATCGGCACTGGCGCGCAGGTGTTCCTGAAGCTGGCGACGCGCCTTGGGCGCAGGTTCCAGCAACGGACCATTGCGCACACCGACGTGCCAGCAGACAAGTGCAATCAAGGCGATCAGGGCCGCCAGCGCTTGGGGGAAATAGCGCACCAGCAAGGTCAGCAGGCTGTCGTGAACGGTGTTGAACATCAGGGTCACGTTCGTGTCTGCGGTCAGGTACCAAAGCAGCCAGGCGTTGTCGTATTGATCGATGGCGGGGGTTTTCCACAGGTCGGCATCGGTGACCACGATGATTGAGCCGAGCCCGTGGCTCAGCTGCATCATGTGCGTGCCTTTGCCACTGTTGGCCCAGGATTGCGCGAGGTTTTTCGGGTCGTCGAGATGGAACGCGGTATCGAAACTGGCGTAGGCCGGTGCGTCCTCGTCTTCCAGATAGAGTTTGGTCAGCTTGGGAAAGGAGTCTTCGAAAACATTGGGTGGCGGGTCTTTCAGGTCTTTGCTCAGCGACTGGTGCAATTGCACGCGGTCGAGCAACAGGTCATTGCTCTGGCCCAGTTTTTCATCCCACAAGGATTGGGCGACAAACAGCAAGCGCCCGCCCGCCCGAGTCCAGTTCATCACCTGATCAACCTGGCGCGGGGACATCTTCGATCGGTCCCCGAGCAGCAACAGACTGTGTTGATGAGGATCGATACTCGGCAGGATATCGAGGCTGTTGGCATGGCTGACGTTCAGGCCCTGTTTGCCTAGAAAGTATTCGGCGGCCAGGTAAGGATTGGCTTGGGCTTCTGGCGATGGGCCGTGATCGATTTCGGTCTGATAGGGCGTGGCCTTCAGGTACAGATAAATACTCAGCGCGGCCACGAGCACCGCGACGATCAGCCCGATCGCCAGCCCGCGGTGCCGATTCAACGCGCCGCTCCCGGGCCGAACAATGTGCGCCAGCCGTCACAGAGTTCCTGTTGCAAATGCGCCGCAGGCAGGCGATGCCCGTAGGCCATGTTCTGCCAGTGCCGGGTCAGGTTTTTACTGAAGGTCAAAAGCGCCGGCTGTTGCAGTTGCTCGACGCGTTGGAGCACTTCGCCTTCGGTGTCGGCCGGTTTTAGCGCGATGTGGTGGTCGTGCAGCAGATGGCTGAGCAGGGCGCGATACAGCAAACCCAAGGCTTCACGAGGGTTGGACTGCCAGAGATTTTCGGCGGCGGTGGCGATGTCGGCGGGCAGGCTTTCGCGCTTGAGGTCCAGGCCAAACGCCTGTTGCGGCACAGACCGTGCGATGTTGATGGTCAAGGCCGGTCGGCGGCTGACGAACGCCTGCAACCATTCGCGGTAACGCCAGACCAGTAACCCGATGCCCCCGATCACCGCGCCCCACAGCAACACTTCGATCAAGTTGGCCAGAAACCCGAAGCGTTGGTTGTCGAGCAGCTTCAATAACGCCTCCAGCCATTGGGGTGTTTTGCTGTCCCCTGAGGTTGTGTCCGCCGATTTGTCCTCGCCGAATCGATAGCGGGTGACCGATTCCTTGTTCTTGAATGGCGGCTGTTCGAGAAGGGTTTTGATGCTGTCCTTCGACGCTTGACTGGTTAGCGGTTGATCCAGCAGACGCGGGCTGTCCGGTGAGATGAGCGGCTCGGCAGCCCAGACCGTTTGCACGGTGGGGATGATCAGAATGGCGGCCAGCAGCAAGGGAACGATGGTGCTGTTGAGGCGTTGACGCAATCGGCGGAACACCAGTTCGATATCCCAAGCCTCCAACACTGTGCGCCGGTTCAGATAAAGGCTGAACCCACACGCCACATAGATCGGCTCCCAGATGACCAGCACCACTGCGTAAAAAGCGTTGGTCAGGTGTTCCAGCCAACGCCAGTCTTGCACGCCGGCCGAAATCAACGTCTGCCAGCTCCAGTCGATCTGGACCTGCGGCGGCAGGAGCAGGTAGAACAGCACCATCAAGCCGATCCACAAGGCGGTTTCCAGGTGCATGCCGATGATCGTCAGCCATTGCGCGGCGCCCGCGTTGCGTTGCAGCAGCACGTGCAAACGCTGTTGGCGTTCATGTCCACCCAGGCCTTCGAGTTGCACCACCGGCATCACAAAACTGCGGCTCAGGCTCAAGCGACGCCAGGTCAGGCTGGCCAGCAATTGTGGCTTGAGCAGGCGCGGCCATTGGCGCAGGGCCTGCTTCAATGTGGGCGTTTCACCGAACATTGATTTGGACAGGATGTACAACGGCAGGCGTTCGAACGCGGGTTTGAGCCACCAGAAAATAAACACCGCGAGGGTAGGGGAATCCCACAGCACCACGCTCAGCAGGGCGAAGACCGGCAAGGTCACGATGGCCCAACTGGTCATCAACAGGCGGCGGTGGCGCTGACTCAGCAGCACACCAAGATCCATGGCTTCCCAGGTGGAACGGGGACGGATGACGACCGTGGCGTCACTCAGGCGCATGGCGCCTCCGTCCGGCAAACAACAGATACGTTGCCACCAACAGCCAAAGCACCGCACCGACCAGGTACTTGGTAGTGGCCTGGGGCGCAGTCATTGATGACCAGTACGCCTCGATAAATGCGGCAATCAGCAGAAACAGCATTACCCCGCAAATCAGTAGCACGCTTTTGCGCGCAGCCAATCGCAAGGCTTCGGCGCGGGGCAGGCGCCCGGGTGCGATCAGCGCCCAACCCAGTTGCAGGCCGGCGGCCCCCGCGAGCGCAATGGCACTCAACTCAAAGGCGCCGTGGCCGATCACGAATGTCCAGAACGTTTGCCCATAACCGATGTGCGTCAGATGCCCGGCCACCGCCCCGATCATCAAACCGTTGAACAGCAGGAAAAATGCACTGCCCACACCCAACAGCAAACCGCTGGCAAAGGTCTGAAAGGCGATGCCGATGTTGTGCATGATGTAGTAACCGAACATTACCCAGTCTTCACTCGCCGCGCGTTCCGCCGTGCGACCCAAGTGGCCGGCGACGGGGTCGTACATGCTCTGCATTTCGCTGACCTGCTCGGCCGGAATCAGGTTGTAGATGAGGTCCGGAAACAGGTAAACCAGCAACGCGAAACCGATCAGGCTGCCAAAGAACAACAGGGCGGCGGCGAGCACAAAACGCCATTGCTCACGCACGAGTCGAGGGAAACCGGCCAGGATAAACGCCAACACACTCGCCCCCAGCCGACTGCGATGCCGATACAGCTGTTGATGGCCACGCAAGGCGAGTTGCTGCAACGAGTCAATCAGGAAGCTGCTGTAGCCGCGTTCCTGAGCCAGCGCCAAATGTTGGCAGAGCCTTCGATAATCACCAGGAAAACTGGTGAATCGTGCCGCTTCCTTGCCTCGCTCCAGCCTTTCGAGCATCAGCGAAAACTGTTCCCACTCAGCCTTGTGGCGACTTTCGAAAAGGCTTTGCTTCATGTCGGCCCCAACAAGCCGCGGGCAATGCCGTTCAGTTCGTCCACTGCCTTGGGTGCGGGTACCTGCAGCGGCTGGGCAAGGATCGCGGCGAGTTCGTTGACCCGCGCCTCGGAGAGTTCGCCCTGACGCTCGGCAAACCCGAGGATGGCGCGCTGTTCGGTCAGCGACAGGGGAAACGCCGGGCGCCGGGGTTGGGCGTCGGGGAGTTGCGGTGGGGGCAACGGTTGTTCGCGGTAGATGACCAACGTGCCGGCAGCCAGGTCGCCGAGGCGTTTGAAGGTCGGGTGTTGCAGGCAACTGACGGCGCCGAGGAAGTAGCCGAACGGCAACAGGTCGACGAATCGCAGCAGGTTACGCAGCAGCGAAGCAGACCAGCCGATAGGCGTGCCGTCATCCTGCACCACGCGCAAGCCCATCCATTGTTTGCCGGGTGAGCGCCCCTGATTGAGCACTTCGAACAGCACCATGTACCACCAGCTCACACCGAACAGCAGGATTGAACCCAGGCCGGCGCCCAGCTTTCCGAGAAACGCCAATACGATGAACAACAGACCGAGGATCAACCCGCGCAATCCGAGGTCGATGGAGAAGGCCAGCGCACGAACCATCAGCCCGGCCGGGCGCAGTGGCAAGTCGATGCCTTCGGGCGTTTCGACTTGATACCGGGTATCCAGTGGCGGGGACAGCGTCGCTTTCCTTGGCAGTGCTGTGGTCTCGAGCATGGGCAACCTTGATGTGGCCTGTTCGGGATTCGATGTCCATCCGATGCTAGCAGCCTCTGGGGGGGAAACGACATAACTATGTAGTGCACGGTGAGTGGCCAGAGGTGATTGAATGGCAAGATTACTGGCCGGGGCGGGATGTGAACGCCTAGACTTCGCCGATCTTCAGTTCAGGAATAGCCCGTGACCTCCATCTTCTGGTACGACTATGAAACCACTGGCATCAATCCCCGCTGCGACCGTCCGCTGCAAGTGGCGGGGATTCGCACCGACTTCGATCTCAATGAAATAGACGAGCCGGTCAATCTTTACTGCCAGCCCAGTGACGACATCCTGCCGCATCCTGCCGCCTGCGCGATCACCGGCATTACGCCCGGCCAGTTAGCTGAACAGGGCTTGAGCGAAGCTGATTTCATGACGCGGGTGCATGCCCAGTTAGCGGCGCCGGGAACGTGCGGTGCGGGTTACAACACGCTGCGTTTCGACGACGAGATGACCCGTTACAGCCTGTATCGAAATTTTTTCGATCCGTATGCACGGGAGTGGCAGGGCGGCAACAGCCGCTGGGACCTGATCGATGTGGTGCGAGCGGCGTATGCGCTGCGTCCCGACGGGCTCGTCTGGCCCACGGACGAAGAGGGGCGAGTGACGCTCAAGCTCGAGCGTCTGACCGCCGCCAACAACATCGATCATGGCAATGCCCACGAAGCGCTGTCGGACGTTCGCGCTACCATTGCGCTGGCGCGCCTGATTCGCGAGAAACAGCCCAAGTTGTATGACTGGCTGTTCAAGTTGCGCAGTAAACAAAAGGTGATGGACCAGATTCGCCTGTTGCAACCGCTGGTGCACATTTCCGGACGCTTTTCGGCGGCTCGCAGCTATGTGGGTGTGGTGCTGCCATTGGCCTGGCACCCGCGTAACAAGAACGCCTTGATTGTCTGCGACTTGCATCTGGACCCCCAGGGGCTGCTGGACCTGGATGCCGATACTTTGCGTCAGCGTCTGTACACCCGTCGCGATGACCTGGCCGAAGGCGAACTGCCTGTGCCACTTAAACTCATTCATATCAACAAGTGCCCGGTGGTCGCGCCGATGTCGGTACTTCGGCCTGAGGATCAGCAACGCCTGGGGCTGGACATGGCGCTTTATCAGGAACGTTCGCTGCGGCTAATCGACGCACAACAAGTTTGGCGAGACAAAGTACAGGCCATTTATGCCAGCGAAGATTTCACGCCAAGCCAGGATCCGGAGCAACAGTTATACGATGGTTTTATCGGTGACCGGGACCGGCGTCTATGTGAGCAAGTCCGAACCTCGGACCCTGCCCAATTATCACAAGAGCAATGGCCTTTCGATGACGAACGTTTACCTGAATTATTGTTTCGTTATCGCGCACGCAACTTCCCCGATACGTTGAATTTCGAGGAGCAAGAGCGCTGGCGAATATTCTGTCAGCAACGTTTGACGGCACCCGAGTGGGGGGCACCCAATACGCTGGATACTTTTTCAGAAGCCGCAGCCCAATTGAACGAAACGGCTACAACGTTTCAGCGAGAGGTGTTGAATGAATGGCAGAGTTATGTTCAGGGACTACGCAAACGTTTGAATCTTTGAAAACGAACATGCCCGGGGAATGAATCGCGGGAATAAAAAAACGCCAGCAATTGCTGGCGTTATTTTTTGTCGCAGTTAATGCTTTGACAAACCCTGTGGCTTAGCCCAGCAGAGTAGCCCAGCCTTCAACCACGTCGCCGCCCCACTTGGCTTTCCACTCTTTCAGAGTTTTGTGGTTGCCACCTTTGGTTTCGATGACTTCGCCGTTGTGCGGGTTTTTGTATTGTTTAACTTTGCGAGCACGCTTGGTGCCAGTAGTTTTTACTGCGCCGCCGCGTGGTGCTTTGGTTTTGGACTCTGGATCCAACAGCGCAATGATGTCACGCAGGGACTTGGAGTATTCGCCCATCAGGGTGCGCAGTTTGCCTTCGAATTCCAGCTCGGTTTGCAGTTTGTCGTCTTGGGACAGGTTCTTCAAACGGGCTTGCAGCTCTTTGATAGCTTCTTCGGTGGCGCGGTATTCGTTGATCAAGGACATGAGGACTACCTTATGTTGGGCGCTGGATGGCAGGGGACAGTGCCGCAATAATAGTCAGGGTGTTTCATCAAGTAAACATTTAACCGGCGTTTTAATTAAATTAGTTTCGATGAAATAGGCGCCAATTGAGGTGCCGATTAAGTAGTGTGATGCAGTCATCACGGATATTCACAAATTGACTCTAGATATCGTTTAAAAGATCCCCAACGCGCGGGGAGCGGGTGCTATCAACGCGGGGTCCGCAGGCCGGTTTTCCGGGTAGTACGTCATCAATACTGCAGTTTTGCTGCGCAATCGCTAGAATGGCGGCCTTTGCGAAGTTCTGGAGTTTCCCCCTCATGCGCACTTTTCGGCTGGTGATTGCTTGCCCGGACCGCGTCGGCATCGTTGCTAAAGTCAGTAACTTTCTGGCGTCACATAACGGCTGGATCACCGAAGCGAGCCATCACTCGGACAATCTCAGTGGCTGGTTCTTCATGCGTCACGAAATTCGTGCCGATTCGCTGCCATTCGGTATCGAAGCCTTTCGCGAAGCGTTTGCACCGATTGCCGAAGAGTTCTCGATGAACTGGCGCATCACCGATACCGCGCAGAAGAAGCGTGTGGTGTTGATGGCCAGCCGTGAGTCCCACTGCCTGGCCGACTTGTTGCACCGCTGGCACAGTGACGAACTGGATTGCGAAATCTCCTGTGTGATTTCCAACCACGATGACTTGCGCAGCATGGTCGAGTGGCACGGCATTCCGTATTACCACGTCCCGGTCAATCCGCAGGATAAGCAACCAGCCTTCACTGAAGTTTCGCGCCTGGTCAAACAGCACGACGCCGAAGTGGTGGTACTTGCCCGTTACATGCAGATCCTGCCGCCCGAGTTGTGCAGCGAATATGCCCATAAAGTGATCAACATTCATCACAGCTTCCTGCCGTCGTTCGTGGGGGCCAAGCCGTATCACCAGGCCTCCATGCGCGGTGTGAAGTTGATCGGCGCGACGTGCCACTACGTGACGGAAGAGTTGGACGCCGGGCCGATCATCGAGCAGGACGTCGTGCGTGTCAGCCACAGTGACAGCATTGAAGACATGGTGCGTTTCGGCCGTGACGTCGAGAAGATGGTGTTGGCCCGTGGGCTGCGTTATCACCTGGAAGACCGGGTGTTAGTACACGGCAACAAAACCGTAGTGTTCTGACTGTCATACAACACGGTTGAAATTCGAAGGGCCTGGGCGTTCAATCGCTTCAGGCCCTTCGCCGTTTCTACACTGAGGTTTTGACCATGGCCGATCCACTCGACAAAGCCACTTCCAAGGCACCAGCGACATTAGGCGAGGGATGCTTGAGTCGCTACGATCCGGAGGACATGAGCCCCGAAGATGGTACGGAGTTTCCCGGCGCCGCCGAGTTGTGGGAACAGTTGCAGCAAGAGCCCGATGACACGCCTAAGCCTGCTTGAACTTCAGCAACTTCATCGATCCTGCAGGACATTTCGCCATTGGCCGAGGCGGAGGGGGACGCGACAGCGAGGATTGGTAGTGTCTTGAGACCGCTCTCGCGGGCAAGCCTTCTCTCCCAGGTTCACGCAAAACCCCGGGAATGGGCTTGCCCGCGAAGGGGCCGGTTCAGACACTAGATACGGAAACTGCCTACCAACTGCTTGAGTCGCGCTGCCTGCTGCTCAAGGTCGGAGCACGCCCGCAATGTCGATTGCAGGTTTTCCACACCTTCCTGATTGAGGGTGTTGATCTCGGTAATGTCGACGTTGATCGACTCCACCACCGCGGTCTGTTCTTCAGTCGCCGTCGCCACCGACTGGTTCATCCCGTCGATTTCTCCGATGCGCAAGGTCACGCTGTTCAAGCGCTCGCCCGCCAGGTTGGCGATTTCCACGCTGTCCTGACTGTGGCGCTGGCTGTCGCTCATGGTGCTGACGGACTCACGGGCGCCGACTTGCAGTTCCTCGATCATGGTCTGCACCTGCTGTGCCGACTCCTGAGTGCGGTGTGCGAGGTTGCGCACTTCGTCGGCCACCACCGCAAAACCACGTCCGGCTTCACCGGCACGGGCCGCTTCGATGGCCGCGTTCAGTGCCAACAAGTTGGTTTGTTGGGAGATGCTGGTGATCACTTCGAGAATTTGCCCGATGTTCACGGTTTTGCTGTTTAGCGATTCGATATTGGTGCTCGAAGCGCTGAGCATGCTCGACAGTTGATTCATCGCTTTGATGCTGCGATCCACCACTTGCTGGCCGTCTTCGGCCAGGCTGCGGGCATCACTGGCCTGGCTCGACGCTTGAGCGGCGTTACGAGCGATTTCCTGGGCGGCGGCACCGAGCTGGTTGATCGCTGCGGCCACGCTGCTGGTGCGCGAGGCTTGTTGGTCGGAGTTGAACATCGACGAGTTCGACGCGGCGACCACACGCAGGGCCACTTCGTTGACCTGGCCAGTGGCCGAGGACACTTCACGGATCGAACCGTGGATACGCTCCACGAAACGGTTGAACGCCGTGCCGAGAACGCCAAATTCGTCGTTGTTTTCAATGGTCAGGCGCTTGGTCAGGTCACCTTCACCGTCGGCAATGTCGGCCATCGCGCGGGTCATGACGTGCAACGGCTGGATCAGGATGCGGATCAGCATGCCCAGCAACGCGATGATGATGGCCACGGCGATGACGGTCGCTACGACCGCCGAGGCGCGGAATTCGCTGAGCATCGCGTAGGCTTTGTCTTTATCCACCGACAGACCGATGTACCAGTTCACCGAGGACAGGCCTTTGATCGGGGTGAATGTGACGATGCGGGTCTTGCCGTCAACGTCGACTTCACTTAAGTCGTTGCTGATGCGCGGGGTGTTTTTCGGAAACGCCTCGCTCAGGGACTTCATCACCAGGGCTTTGTCCGGGTGAACCAGGATCTTGCCGTCGGCGCTGACCAGGAAGGCATAACCCATGCCGTTGAAGTCCAGCGCGTTGAGGCTGTCGGCGATCACTTGCAAGCTCAGGTCACCGCCGACCACACCGATGTTTTGACCGTCTTTGAGCACACTGTTGACGATGGAAATGACCAATTGGCCAGACGCGAGATCGATGTACGGTTCGGTCAGTGCCGAGCCGCTGGCGCTTTGGGCACTCTTGTACCAAGGGCGAGCGCGAGGGTCATAGCCATCCGGCATTTTGCTGTCTGGGCGGATGATGAAGGTGCCATCCTTGTTGCCCAGATAGGCGCCCATGAAGGTTGACGTCACCGCCTTCTGTTCAAGAAGCTTGGAGACGTTGCCGGTGTCAGCGTTCAATGCGACGTTTTGTGACAGGTTTTCGATCAACAGGCTACGGCCCGCCAGCCAGGTATGGATATTGTTGGCCGTCACGCTGCCCATTTCTTGCAGGTAGTTGTCGAGATTGCTGCGTATTGCATTGCGCTGCAGATAGTCGTTGTACAGAGTAAACGAAGCGAAGGCTGCAATTACGACGAGGGCGGCGGCAAGCAAGATTTTATGGCTGAAGCGCAGGTTTTTGTTCATGGCTTGGGGTTCCGCTAAGGTCTTAATGTCCTGAGCGTGCTTTTATAAAGGCACGCAAAATGGGCAGTGTTGAAAATAAGCTGATATTTCCGTCCTCTCCTTAGGGAATTACCGACGCTAATTTCTGTGTAGTCTCGGTTTTTGTATCGGCCGTGCCGGCTCAAAGATTAACCATGGGTGACAAAATGCCTGACTCATTGCAACTCGTTCTCGGCGCTGACCTTGCCGGCGAGCCCATCGCCCAGGCCATGCGTCTGGCGAACCGCCACGGTCTGGTCGCAGGCGCTACCGGGACGGGTAAAACCGTCACGTTGCAGCGCATGGCCGAAGCCTTCAGCGATGCCGGGGTGGCGGTGTTTGCCGCCGACATCAAGGGCGACTTGTGCGGTCTCGGCGCCGCCGGCAACCCGCAAGGCAAGATCGCCGAACGCATTGCCGGGATGCCGTGGCTGAACCACAAGCCCCAGGCGTATCCGGTGACCCTGTGGGACATTCATGGCCAGTCCGGTCATCCATTGCGCACAACCTTGAGTGAAATGGGCCCGTTGTTGCTCGGCAGCCTGCTGGAACTGACCGACAGTCAACAGTCGGCGCTGTATGCGGCGTTCAAGGTGGCGGATCGCGAAGGGCTATTGCTGCTCGATCTCAAGGATCTGAAGGCGCTGCTCAATCACCTGCGCGACCACCCCGAATTGCTCGGGGATGACGCTGCGTTGATGACCACCGGCTCAAGTCAGGCGCTGCTGCGGCGTCTGGCGACGCTGGAGCAACAAGGCGCTGAAGCACTGTTTGGCGAGCCGGCGCTGCAACTTGAAGACATCCTGCAGCCGACCGCTGACGGTCGCGGGCGCATTCATTTGCTGGATGCCAGTCGCCTGGTGCACGAAGCACCGAAGGTTTATGCGACCTTCCTGCTCTGGTTGCTGGCTGAATTGTTCGAACAATTGCCGGAGCGCGGCGATGCGGACAAACCGCTGCTGGCGCTGTTTTTCGACGAGGCACATTTGCTGTTCGCGGGCACGCCCAAGGCGTTGCAGGACCGCTTGGAACAAGTGGTGCGACTGATTCGCTCGAAAGGCGTGGGGGTGTATTTCGTCACCCAGTCGCCGGGCGACTTACCGGATGACGTGCTGGCGCAGTTGGGTTTGCGCGTTCAGCACGGCTTGCGCGCGTTCACGGCCAAGGAACAGAAATCCTTGCGCGCCGTGGCCGAGGGTTTTCGGCCGAACCCGGCGTTCGATACCTTGTCGGTTTTGACCGAGTTGGGGATTGGCGAGGCGCTGGTCGGCACGCTGGCCGATAAAGGCACGCCGGAGATGGTCCAGCGTGTATTGATCGCGCCACCGCAATCGAGGATCGGGCCCTTGAGCGAGGCGGAGCGTGCGGCGCTGGTGGCCGGTTCGCCGTTGCAGGGCCGTTATGACAAACCGATCGACCGTGAGTCGGCTTATGAAGTGCTGATGGGGCGCAAGGGGTTGGCCCCCGATCCCGATGCGACGCCGGCCAAGCCTGCACCCGAAGAGCCAAGCTTCACTGACCAGGCCGGGGAATTTCTGGGTACGGCAGCCGGGCAGGCGTTGAAGTCGGCCATGCGACAGGCGGCTAACCAGTTAGGCCGACAATTGGTGCGTGGGCTGATGGGCTCGCTGCTCGGCGGCAAAAAAAGCCGCTGAACCCTGTGGGGGCATGGCGTGCCCGCGATGAACGATAACGCGGAGTATCTGTTGCACTGCGGCGCGCCCATCGCGGGCAAGCCATGCGCCTACAGAAATCGGTGATCTCAGGTTTTGGGCTTGGCGTGGGCCGCCAGGCGTTCCAGGGCGGCCCGCAGATTCGGATCGCTGATGCTCTCGGCCGTGGCCTGAATGGTCGCGCCCGCGTTGGGCGACAAACTGATGGTGTGGCCAGCAGCCCCTTGTTGCACGGTTGGCGGCTGCACCTTGAACAGAATCCGCGTCAAACTGGCGAATTCATCAAACATTTGCAGTTGGCGATGCAGGCGCTTTTGCTGATAACGCAAGCGCGTTGCCCAATGACCATCGGTAATGATCAGCAGCAAACTGCCTTCGCGCCACGACGCCACATGGCAATGTTCACGGGCGGCAGGCTGCAATTGGCTTTCGAGCAGACGTTGTAAATGACCCAGGCGTTGAGCCTGGCTGAAAATGGCTTTCAGCGGCTTGGCTTCGCGAAGCAGAACGGCGGGTGCTCTGGCCGTAAGAGGGCGAAATGCCATGATCAGACACCTGAAGTAACAGAGCCGCTATGGTAGCAGAAAGCATCACTTGCACCCGACCCATTGCTTTGCGCTCGCTTTACCCATTAAATCAACAAGTAACTTCTGCAGTGAATGGCTTGAAGTTCAGCAAAAAGCCCTTATTTTAAGTGAGCCCCGTTACAACGCAGTGCATGCATCGTGGAATAACGCCACTTTCCTCACCATCGTTTCCGGGTAGAATGCTCGTTCGCATGCGGCCATGAGGGCTGCACGGGCGACTCTCGGGGCCGCCCTCCATCCCTTTAGTGTGGAAGATCCTGCCGATATGTTTGCGCCTTTGTTAAAGAAACTTTTTGGAAGCAAGAACGAGCGTGAAGTCAAACGCATGCTCAAGACGGTGCAATTCGTCAATGCCTTCGAAGAGCAAATGGTGGCCCTTTCGGACGATCAATTGCGTGCCAAGACAGACGAGTTCAAGGCCCGCATCGCCAAAGGGGAAACCCTCGACAAGCTGTTGCCAGAAGCCTTTGCGGTCGCCCGCGAAGCCGGCAAGCGCGTCATGGGTATGCGCCACTTCGATGTCCAGCTGATCGGCGGCATGACCTTGCATGAAGGCATGATCGCGGAAATGCGTACCGGTGAAGGCAAGACCCTGGTGGCGACACTGGGTGTTTACCTCAACGCGCTGTCCGGCAAGGGCGTGCACGTTGTGACGGTGAACGACTACCTGGCCCGCCGTGACGCCAACTGGATGCGCCCGCTCTATGAATTCCTCGGCCTGACGGTCGGTGTGGTCACGCCATTCCAGCCGCCGGAAGAGAAGCGCCTGGCTTACGCCGCCGACATCACTTACGGCACCAACAACGAATTCGGTTTCGATTACCTGCGCGACAACATGGCGTTCAGCATGGAAGAAAAATTCCAGCGCGAACTCAATTTTGCCGTAATCGACGAAGTCGACTCCATCCTCATCGACGAAGCCCGTACTCCGCTGATCATTTCCGGTCAGGCCGAGGACAGCTCCAAGCTGTACATCGAGATCAACAAACTGATCCCGCGGCTGGAATTGCACATCGAAGAAGTTGAAGGCGAAGTCACCAAGGCCGGCCACTACACCGTTGACGAGAAGACCCGTCAGGTCGAACTCAACGAAGCCGGTCACCAGTTCGTTGAAGAGTCGCTGACCTCCCTCGGCCTGCTGGCTGAAGGCGAAAGCCTGTATTCGGCGCACAACCTGAGCCTGCTGACTCACGTTTACGCCGGTCTGCGTGCGCACAAACTGTTCCACCGCAACGTCGAGTACATCGTGCAGGACGGTCAGGTTGTCCTGGTCGACGAACACACCGGTCGTACCATGCCGGGCCGTCGTTTGTCCGAAGGCCTGCACCAGGCTATCGAAGCCAAGGAAAACCTGAACATTCAGGCCGAAAGCCAGACCCTGGCATCGACCACGTTCCAGAACTACTTCCGTCTGTACAACAAACTGTCCGGCATGACCGGTACGGCTGACACCGAAGCGTTCGAGTTCCATCAGATCTATGGCCTGCAGGTCATGGTCATTCCGCCGAACAAGCCGCTGGCCCGTAAAGACTACAACGACCTGGTGTTCCTGACGGCCGACGAGAAGTACGCGGCCATCGTGGCGGACATCAAGGAAAGCATGGCCGCTGGCCGTCCGGTACTGGTAGGTACGGCGACCATCGAAACCTCCGAGCACATGTCCAGCCTGCTCGTGAAGGAAGGCATCGAACACAAGGTTCTGAACGCCAAGTTCCACGAAAAAGAAGCCGAGATCATTGCCCAGGCCGGTCGCCCAGGCGCACTGACCATCGCCACCAACATGGCCGGTCGTGGTACCGACATCCTGTTGGGCGGTAACTGGGAAGTGGAAGTGGCTTCCCTCGAAGATCCAACGCCAGAGCAGATCGCCCAGATCAAGGCCGACTGGCAGAAGCGTCACCAGCAAGTGCTCGAGTCGGGTGGCTTGCAGGTTATTGCTTCCGAACGTCACGAATCGCGCCGTATCGACAACCAGCTGCGTGGTCGTGCCGGTCGTCAGGGCGACGCCGGTTCCAGCCGTTTCTACCTGTCGCTGGAAGACAGCCTGATGCGTATCTTTGCCTCTGATCGGGTGAAGAACTTCATGAAGGCCCTGGGCATGCAGCCAGGCGAGGCGATCGAGCACCGCATGGTGACCAACGCCATTGAAAAGGCTCAACGCAAGGTTGAAGGCCGTAACTTCGACATTCGTAAGCAACTGCTCGAGTTCGACGACGTCAACAACGAACAGCGTAAAGTGATTTATCACATGCGTAACACGTTGCTGGCCGCTGACAACATTGGCGAGACCATCGCCGATTTCCGTCAGGACGTGCTCAACGCCACCATCAGCGCGCACATTCCACCGCAATCGCTGCCTGAGCAGTGGGACGTGGCCGGTCTGGAAGCGGCGTTGCAGAGCGACTTCGGTGTGGCGCTGCCGATCCAGCAATGGCTCGACGAAGACGATCACCTGTACGAAGAGACCCTGCGCGAGAAGCTGATGCAAGAGCTGATCGCGGCGTACAACGAGAAAGAAGACCAGGCGGGCGCCGAAGCGCTGCGCAGCTTCGAGAAGCAAATCGTTCTGCGCGTGCTGGACGACCTGTGGAAAGACCACCTGTCGACCATGGACCACCTGCGTCACGGCATCCACTTGCGTGGCTATGCCCAGAAGAACCCGAAGCAAGAGTACAAGCGCGAGTCGTTCACGCTGTTCTCCGAGCTGCTGGATTCGATCAAGCGCGACTCTATCCGTGTGCTGTCCCACGTTCAGGTTCGCCGCGAAGACCCGATCGAAGAAGAGCAACGCCTGCGTCAGGAAGCCGAAGCGCTGGCTGCTCGCATGCAGTTCCTGCACGAGGAAGCGCCGGGCCTGGAGCAACCTGAACAGTTGGGTGAAGAGATCGATGTGGCCCTTGCCACCGCTCCGGTTCGCAACGAGCAGAAGCTGGGCCGTAACGAGCTGTGCTACTGCGGTTCGGGCAAGAAGTTCAAGCATTGCCACGGGCAGATCCAGTAAACCCCGTTTCAATCGCTGAAATACCCGCGCCGCGACCGGCTTCAGCCGTCGCGGCGTTTTGCCATTTAACACCGCCGTTCATATGACGGGGATGACTACATTTTTTAAGGAGCGCATTCATGGCTGTTGGTCTTGGTCCTTTGCCAACGTTGCACCCGGTTGCCGGTTTTGAACTCGGTATTGCCTCGGCCGGCATCAAGCGCCCGGGGCGCAAGGATGTTGTGGTCATGCGCTGTGCCGAAGGCTCCACGGTCGCGGGCGTATTCACGCTGAACGCTTTTTGCGCAGCGCCGGTCATCCTGGCCAAGCAACGTGTGCAAGGCCCGGTGCGTTACCTGTTGACCAACACCGGCAATGCCAACGCCGGTACTGGCGAACCCGGCCTGGCCGCCGCCGAGCGTACTTGCGCCAAACTGGCTGAGTTGACCGGTGTCGACGCCAGCCTGGTGTTGCCGTACTCCACGGGTGTGATCGGCGAGCCGCTGCCGGTCGAGAAAATCGAAGGCGCGCTGCAAGCCGCTCTCGACGACCTGTCGATCCACAACTGGGAAGCGGCCGCCACCGGCATCATGACCACTGACACCCTGCCAAAGGGTGCCAGCCGCCAGTTTGAGCATGACGGTGTGACCATCACCGTGACCGGCATCAGCAAAGGCGCGGGCATGATCCGTCCGAACATGGCGACCATGCTCGGCTACATCGCCACCGACGCAAAAGTCTCCCGTGACGTGCTGCAAAACCTGCTGCTGGACGGTGCCAACAAGTCGTTCAACCGCATCACCATCGACGGCGACACGTCGACCAACGATTGCTGCATGCTGATCGCCACCGGTCAGGCGGCGCTGCCGGAAATTACCCGTGCCGAAGGCGAGTTGTTCGCCAAGTTGAAACAAGCGGTGTTCGAGGTGTGCATGGACGTGGCCCAGGCCATCGTTCGTGACGGCGAAGGCGCGACCAAGTTCGTCACCGTTGAAGTCAATGGCGGCGGCAATCACCAGGAATGCCTGGACGTTGGTTATACCGTGGCGCACTCGCCGCTGATCAAGACGGCGTTGTTTGCCTCCGATCCGAACTGGGGCCGCATCCTGGCAGCCGTTGGCCGTGCCGGCGTACCGAACCTGGACGTGAGCAAGATCGACGTGTTCCTCGGTGAAGTGTGCATTGCCAGCCGTGGCGCACGGGCCGCGACGTACACCGAAGCCCAGGGCGCTGCAGTGATGCAGCAGGAAGAGATCACCATCCGTATCGAGTTGGGTCGCGGCGACTGCAGCGAAACCATCTGGACCACCGACTTGTCCCACGAATACGTGAAAATCAACGCCGAGTACCGTACTTAAGACCGAGTCGCTC
>NZ_JBFUBK010000102.1:0-22269 GCF_056405815.1 Pseudomonas sp. P1_F1_2
CTAGTGCGCTACCGGGTTGATTATTTGTTATTACAGCGATATTATCTCGCGCCCTATTTCTTGGCTTCCGGGGCGTAGGTAGCTGTCAATTGGAGTCCCACTGAATGGCCCGTATTGCAGGCGTTAACATTCCAGATAACAAGCATACTGTTATCTCGCTGACCTACATCTATGGTGTTGGTCGCACTACTGCACAGAAGATCTGTGCAGTGACTGGGGTAAACCCAGCCGCAAAGATCAAAGATCTGAGCGACGAGCAGATTGAACAGCTGCGTGGCGAAGTGGCGAAGTTCACCACTGAAGGTGACCTGCGTCGCGAAATCAACATGAAAATCAAGCGTTTGATGGACCTCGGTTGCTATCGCGGTCTGCGTCATCGTCGTGGTCTTCCAGTACGCGGTCAGCGTACCAAGACTAACGCGCGTACCCGTAAAGGTCCGCGTAAGCCGATCCGCAAGTAATCGCCCCAGCGAATCGACAGGAAATTAATCATGGCTAAACCTGCTGCTCGTCCTCGTAAAAAAGTTAAAAAGACAGTGGTTGATGGCATCGCCCACATCCATGCATCTTTTAACAACACAATCGTGACCATCACCGACCGTCAAGGCAACGCTCTTTCCTGGGCTACCTCCGGTGGTTCGGGTTTCCGCGGTTCCCGCAAGTCCACCCCGTTTGCTGCTCAAGTAGCTGCTGAACGTGCTGGCCAAGCTGCGCTGGAATACGGTCTGAAAAACCTCGACGTTAACGTCAAAGGTCCAGGCCCAGGTCGTGAATCCGCAGTCCGCGCTTTGAACGGCTGTGGCTACAAGATCGCCAGCATCACCGACGTGACGCCAATCCCGCACAACGGGTGCCGTCCGCCGAAGAAGCGCCGCGTGTAATCCAGGAGATTGTAAAGAATGGCTCGTTACATTGGTCCAAAATGCAAACTCGCTCGTCGCGAAGGCACCGATCTCTTTCTGAAGAGCGGCGTGCGCGCGATCGAATCGAAGTGCAACATTGAAGCAGCACCTGGTATCCACGGCCAACGCCGCGGTCGCCAGTCCGATTACGGCACCCAACTGCGTGAAAAGCAGAAGGTCCGTCGTATCTACGGCGTTCTCGAGCGTCAATTCAGCGGCTACTATAAAGAAGCTGCTGGCAAGAAAGGTGCAACCGGTGAAAACCTGCTGCAACTGCTCGAATGCCGTTTGGACAACGTTGTATACCGTATGGGTTTTGGCTCTACTCGTGCCGAATCCCGTCAGCTGGTATCGCACAAATCCGTCAGCGTTAACGGTCAGACCGTAAACGTACCGTCTTACCAGGTTCGTGCTGGTGACGTGGTCGCGATTCGCGAGAAAGCAAAGAACCAACTTCGCATTGTCCAAGCTCTCGATCTGTGTGCCCAACGTGGCCGCGTAGAATGGGTAGAAGTAGACACTGAGAAGAAGTCGGGCGTTTTCAAGAACGTTCCAGCTCGCAGTGATCTGTCCGCCGACATCAACGAAAGCCTGATTGTCGAGCTCTACTCCAAGTAAGGGCTAGAAAATAGGTGCATCCATGCAGATTTCGGTAAATGAGTTCCTGACACCCCGCCACATTGATGTGCAGGTTGTCAGTCCAACCCGCGCCAAGATCACTCTCGAGCCTCTCGAGCGTGGTTTCGGCCACACCCTGGGCAACGCGCTGCGCCGCATCCTGTTGTCCTCAATGCCCGGCTGTGCAGTAGTCGAGGCCGAGATTGACGGTGTACTCCATGAGTACAGCGCCATCGAAGGCGTACAGGAAGACGTAATTGAAATCCTGTTGAACCTTAAAGGTCTGGCTATCAAGCTGCACGGTCGTGACGAAGTTACGCTGACCTTGTCGAAGAAGGGTTCGGGGGTGGTTACCGCTGCCGATATTCAGCTGGATCATGATGTCGAGATCGTTAACCCCGATCACGTAATCGCTAACCTGGCGTCTAACGGCGCCCTGAACATGAAGCTCACCGTAGCTCGTGGTCGTGGTTATGAACCGGCAGACTCGCGTCAGAGCGATGAAGACGAAAGCCGCAGCATCGGTCGCTTGCAGCTTGACTCTTCGTTCAGCCCGGTTCGCCGTATCGCATACGTGGTGGAAAACGCCCGTGTCGAGCAGCGTACTAACCTGGACAAGCTGGTTATTGATCTGGAAACCAACGGTACTCTGGATCCTGAAGAGGCTATCCGCCGCGCTGCAACCATTCTGCAACAGCAGTTGGCTGCGTTCGTCGACCTCAAAGGTGACAGTGAGYCAGTGGTTGTTGAGCAGGAAGACGAGATCGATCCGATCCTGCTTCGCCCGGTTGACGATCTGGAACTGACTGTACGTTCGGCTAACTGCCTTAAGGCGGAAAACATCTACTACATCGGTGACCTGATTCAGCGTACCGAAGTAGAGCTGTTGAAGACTCCGAACCTTGGCAAGAAATCCTTGACTGAAATCAAGGACGTTCTGGCCTCCCGCGGTCTGTCCCTCGGCATGCGCCTCGACAACTGGCCGCCTGCAAGTCTTAAGAAGGACGACAAGGCGACTGCCTGATCGTCGTAATCACCGAACGTCGTGTTTGGTAAGGAATGAACCATGCGTCATCGTAAAAGTGGTCGTCACCTGAGCCGCACTAGCTCGCACCGCAAGGCCATGTTTCAAAACATGGCAGTGTCGCTGTTCGAGCACGAGCTGATCAAAACTACACTGCCGAAAGCTAAAGAACTGCGTCGCGTTGCTGAGCCGCTGATCACTTTGGCCAAGACAGACAGCCTGGCTAACCGCCGTCTGGCTTTCGACCGTACTCGTTCGAAAGCTATCGTTGGTAAGCTCTTCAACGACCTGGGCAAGCGTTACGCTACCCGTGAGGGTGGCTACCTGCGCATCCTCAAGTGCGGCTTCCGCGCTGGCGACAACGCGCCTATGGCGTACGTCGAGTTGGTTGATCGTGCTACTGCTGGCGAAGCTGTATCCGCCGAGTAAGACGTCAGTCTGAAACAAAGAACCGGGCCTAGTGCCCGGTTTTTTGTGTGCGGTCGAAAGTATCTTAGAAATTTTCTATCGATTACAAAATGTTAATGAATTTGTAGGTGTAACGTGGGTGAGCAATACTCCTTTTCAGCCGATTAGCCGGCAGTGAAAGACTGACAAAGGAAGAGATCGCATGAGCCAAAGTAAAACGCTTACCACCGCCAGTGGCGCTCCTGTCGCCGATAACCAGAATTCTCGCTCCGCCGGCCCTCGTGGCCCGCTGCTGCTCGACGATTTTCACCTGATCGAGAAGCTCGCCCATTTCAACCGTGAAAACATCCCTGAGCGTCGCGTGCACGCTAAAGGTTCGGGCGCCTACGGAACGTTCACCGTAACGCGTGATATCACCCAATACACCAGCGCTAAACTGTTCGAGTCCGTGGGCAAGCAAACCCCGACGTTCCTGCGGTTTTCCACTGTTGGTGGTGAGCGTGGTTCGGCCGACACTGAGCGCGATCCACGTGGCTTCGCCCTGAAGTTCTATACCGAGGAAGGCAACTGGGACATCGTCGGCAACAACACGCCCGTTTTCTTCATTCGCGATCCTTTGAAATTCCCCGACTTTATTCACACTCAAAAACGCTTGCCGCAAAGCAATCTGAAAAGTGCGCAGATGATGTGGGATTTCTGGTCGCACTCACCCGAGGCGTTGCACCAGGTCACGATCCTGTTCTCGGATCGCGGCATTCCTGACGGTTACCGTCACATGCATGGCTTCGGCAGTCACACCTACAGCCTGATCAACGCCAGCGGCGAGCGGCATTGGGTGAAGTGGCACTACAAGACTCAGCAAGGGATCAAGAACCTCGCTCCGGCAGATGCTGCACGCCTGGCGGGCACTGATCCGGATTACGCCCAGCGTGACCTGTTTGGTGCAATCGAGCGCGGAGACTTCCCCAAATGGCGTGTTTGCATCCAGATTATGTCTGAGGCTCAGGCAGCAGAGCATTACGAGAACCCGTTCGATGTGACCAAGACCTGGTCGCAGAAAGAGTTTCCACTGATTGAAGTAGGCGAATTGGAGCTCAATCGCAATCCGCAGAACTACTTTGCTGAGGTCGAGCAAGCGGCGTTTGGTCCGAGCAACATGGTGCCGGGTGTCGGTCTGTCGCCTGATCGCATGCTGCAAGGTCGCGTATTCGCCTACGCGGATGCTCACCGCTACCGTGTTGGCACCAATCACCAGCAACTGCCGGTGAATGCGCCTCGCAGTCCGGTGAACAGCTACCAGCGTGATGGTTCGATGGCGTTTGGCAGCAACGGCGGTGCAACGCCTAACTATGAGCCGAACAGCTATGTCGCTTCGCCGAAGCAAGCGCCTCATTATGCAGAGCCGCCGTTGGTGCTGAGCGGGGCGGCTGATCGCTACGATCACCGCGAAGATACCGACTACTACAGCCATGCCGGTGCGTTGTTCCGTTTAATGAGCGATGAGCAGAAAAGGCTGCTGGTCAGCAATATTGCCGGCGCAATGGCTGGGGTTTCCAGCGATGTGGTTGACCGTCAATTGCAGCATTTCTACAAAGCCGATCCTGCGTATGGAGAAGCAATCGCAAAGCTGCTCAACGTACAGCTTAACGAAGTCTAAATGAGAAGCAGAACCGCCCTCGATTGGGCGGTTTTTGCGTTATTTAAACCACTTTTCTCAGAATATCTTCGCTTTTATCGCGCAAACGGAGTGACCAATCAGTCGTCGTGGTTCAAACTACAGACTTTCAAGCAGGGAGATGTAGGGCGATGCAAGGCCACCCAGACGTAATCGATTACCTCAACACGTTGCTGACTGGCGAACTGGYGGCACGTGATCAATATTTCGTCCATTCGCGGATGTATGAGGACTGGGGTTTCACCAAGCTCTACGAACGTATCAATCACGAGATGGAAGAAGAGGCGGGGCATGCGGATTCCCTGATGCGCCGTATCCTGATGCTCGAAGGCACGCCGCGCATGCGTCCCGACGACCTTGATGTCGGCACCACCGTGCCGGAGATGCTCGCCGCTGACCTGCGCCTGGAATACAAAGTCCGCGCCGCACTCTGCAAGGGCATCAAGCTCTGCGAGCAGCACAAGGACTATGTCAGCCGCGAGATGCTGCGGATCCAGTTACATGACACCGAAGAAGATCACACCTACTGGCTTGAAAAGCAGATGGGTCTGATCAAGTTGATCGGTCTCGAGAACTACCTGCAATCCCACGCCTGATTGCACCGATATAAAAAAGCCCCTGTCACTGAGTCAGTGACAGGGGCTTTTTTTCGAGCCGGATTCAGGCTCGATCACGCTCCAGCAGCGGTTTGAGGTAGAAGCCGGTATGCGACTGCTTCATCTCGGAGACTTCTTCCGGCGTACCGACGGCAATGATCTGCCCGCCCTTGGAACCGCCCTCCGGGCCCAGGTCCACCAGCCAGTCAGCGGTCTTGATCACGTCGAGGTTATGCTCGATTACCACCACGGTGTTGCCGTGGTCGCGAAGGCGGTGCAGCACATCCAGCAATTGCTGAATGTCCGCGAAGTGCAGACCGGTCGTAGGCTCATCGAGGATATACAGCGTCTTGCCGGTATCGCGCTTGGACAGTTCACGGGACAGTTTCACCCGTTGCGCTTCACCGCCGGACAGTGTGGTCGCCGATTGCCCCAGTTTGATGTACGACAAACCCACATCCATCAGCGTCTGAAGTTTGCGTGCCAGGGCTGGAACCGCATCGAAGAACACCCGGGCTTCCTCGATGGTCATCTCGAGGGTTTCGTGGATGCTCTTGCCCTTGTACTTGATCTCCAGTGTTTCACGGTTGTAGCGCTTGCTTTTGCAGACGTCGCACGGGACATAGATGTCTGGCAGGAAGTGCATTTCCACCTTGATCAAACCGTCGCCCTGGCAGGCCTCGCAACGTCCGCCTTTCACGTTGAAGGAGAAGCGTCCCGGGCCGTAACCCCGTGAACGCGACTCCGGCACGCCGGCAAACAACTCACGAATCGGCGTGAACAGACCGGTGTAAGTCGCCGGGTTGGAGCGTGGTGTACGACCGATTGGGCTTTGGTCGATGTCGACGACCTTATCCAGATGCTCCAGGCCCTTGATGCTGTCGTGAGCGGCAGCTTCAAGCGTTGTTGCGCCGTTGAGCGCCGTTGCGCTCAACGGGAAGAGTGTGTTGTTGATCAGTGTCGATTTGCCAGAGCCCGATACACCGGTCACGCAGGTCAACAGGCCAATCGGAATTTCCAGGTCAACGTCGCGCAAGTTGTTACCGCGAGCGCCCTTGAGCGACAACGACAGTTTCTTGTTACGCGGTGTGCGTTTGGCCGGAACAGCAATCTTCACCCGCCCCGACAAGTACTTGCCAGTCAATGAATCCGGGTGAGCCATGACCTCGGCCGGTGTACCTTCGGCGACAATATGGCCACCGTGTACGCCAGCGCCCGGACCGATGTCCACCACGTAGTCGGCCAGGCGAATCGCATCTTCATCGTGCTCGACCACGATCACCGTGTTGCCGATGTCGCGCAGGTGCTTGAGCGTCCCGAGCAACCGATCGTTATCGCGTTGGTGCAGGCCAATCGACGGTTCATCGAGGATGTACAGAACCCCCACCAGG
This sequence comes from Pseudomonas sp. P1_F1_2, assembly GCF_056405815.1. Classification (NCBI taxonomy): domain Bacteria; kingdom Pseudomonadati; phylum Pseudomonadota; class Gammaproteobacteria; order Pseudomonadales; family Pseudomonadaceae; genus Pseudomonas; species Pseudomonas sp. P1_F1_2. Next base: position 6,615 of record NZ_JBFUBK010000102.1, read on the forward strand.
CCGGCACCAATCTGGCTGGCCAGGCGAATCCGCTGGGCCTCGCCGCCGGACAATGTGTCCGCACTGCGATCCAGCGAAAGATAGTCGAGGCCCACGTTCACCAGAAACTGCAGGCGTTCGCGGATTTCCTTGAGGATCTTGTCGGCAATTTCGCCGCGACGGCCTGTCAGCTTCAGAACCTCGAAATACTCGCAGGCATCCCCGATCGGCAGATTGGTCACTGCGGGCAGCGTCTTCTCGCCTACCCACACGTGCCGGGCTTCACGCCGCAGGCGCGTGCCCCGGCAGTCCGGGCACGACTGGGTGCTGAGGAATTTGGCCAGCTCTTCACGCACCGAAGCAGACTCGGTTTCGCGATAGCGGCGCTCAAGGTTCGGCACGATGCCTTCAAACGGATGAGAGCGTTTGACGATGTCGCCACGGTCGTTCAGGTATTTGAAGTCGACGTTTTGCGAGCCGCTACCATGCAGGATGAATTTCTGTTGGTCGGCCGGCAGTTCGTTGAATGGCACTTCCAGGCTGAATTTGTAGTGGGACGCCAACGACCCGAGCATCTGGAAGTAATAGACGTTGCGCCTGTCCCAGCCGCGAATCGCGCCTTCTGCCAGTGTCAGCTCGCCGTTCACCAATCGCTTGATGTCGAAAAACTGCTTCACACCCAGGCCGTCGCAGGTCGGGCAAGCGCCGGCCGGGTTGTTGAAGGAGAACAGCTTGGGTTCGAGCTCACTGATGGCGTGGCCGCAAATCGGGCAGGCGAAGCGCGCGGAGAAGATCATTTCTTCACCCGGTTCGTCGTCCATCGGCGCAACCAGCGCAATGCCGTCAGCCAGTTTCAGTGCGGTTTCGAACGATTCGGCCAGGCGCTGTTGCAGATCGGCGCGAACCTTGAAACGGTCGACCACGACATCGATCGAATGCTTCTTCTGTTTATCCAGCTTGGGCAATTCGTCCAGCTCGCAGAGCCGGCCATTGACCCGGGCCCGGACAAAACCCTGGGCGCGCAGTTCTTCGAAGACCGACAGATGCTCGCCTTTGCGCTCGCGGATGACCGGGGCCAGCAGCATCAGTTTGCTGCCCTCCGGTTGGGCGAGGACCAGGTCGACCATCTGGCTGACAGTTTGTGCTTCCAGTGGAATGTCGTGATCCGGGCAGCGCGGAATACCCACGCGCGCATACAGCAGACGCAGGTAGTCGTAGATTTCGGTGATGGTGCCGACCGTCGAGCGCGGGTTGTGCGAGGTCGACTTCTGTTCGATGGAAATGGCCGGCGACAAACCTTCGATGGTGTCGACGTCAGGCTTTTCCATCATCGACAAAAACTGCCGGGCATAGGCCGACAGCGATTCGACATAGCGACGCTGGCCTTCGGCGTACAGCGTGTCGAATGCCAGGGACGATTTGCCCGACCCGGACAGGCCGGTGATGACGATCAGCTTGTCCCGTGGCAGGGTCAGGTCGATGTTCTTCAGGTTGTGGGTCCGGGCCCCACGAATCAGGATCTTGTCCAAAAGTGGCCTCGCTTGGCGGGCGTCGAAAACGTAGGAGTATACGGCCAAATACTGGATGGATGCACACTATCAAACGAGTGGATGATTGTCTTAGATGAAGAGTCTGTCAGCAGAACGCGTCAAAGCGTCGCGATATACCCTGTCAATCGATGGGACTGGTAGAATCGCGGCCGGTTCACATGAGGTTTTTCCATGCACGATCCCCACAGCGAACGCATGAGTGGCAGTGAGACCCGCGCAGCAAGCGGTCTGGCCCTGGTGTTCGCCTTCCGTATGCTTGGCATGTTCATGGTGTTGCCGGTACTGGCGACCTATGGGATGGATCTGGCAGGTGCAACACCGGCCCTCATCGGGTTGGCGATTGGCGCTTACGGCCTGACCCAGGCGATCTTTCAGATTCCATTCGGCATCATTTCCGACCGCATTGGCCGCCGCCCGGTGATTTACCTGGGGCTGATCGTCTTCGCGCTCGGCAGTGTGCTGGCGGCCAATGCCGATTCGATCTGGGGCGTCATCGCCGGACGAGTCCTGCAGGGCGCGGGGGCGATTTCTGCCGCCGTCATGGCCTTGCTGTCAGACCTGACCCGCGAGCAGCATCGGACCAAAGCCATGGCCATGATCGGCATGACGATCGGTTTGTCGTTCGCGGTCGCCATGGTCGTAGGACCGTTGCTGACCCGTGCCTTCGGCCTGTCCGGATTGTTCCTCGCCACGGGTGGCATGGCGCTGTTCGGTATCGTGATCGTGATGTTCATGGTGCCAAAGTCCACCGGCCCGTTGCAGCACCGAGAGTCGGGTGTCGCGCGTCAGGCGCTGTTACCGACGCTCAAACATCCGGACCTGTTGCGCCTGGACCTGGGCATTTTTGTGTTGCACGCGATGTTGATGTCGAGCTTCGTCGCGTTGCCTTTGGCGCTGGTTGAAAAAGCCGGTTTGCCTAAAGAGCAGCACTGGTGGGTCTACCTGACAGCTCTGCTGATTTCTTTCTTCGCCATGATCCCGTTCATTATCTACGGCGAGAAGAAACGCAAAATGAAACGAGTTTTATTGGGCGCAGTGCTGACGCTGATGCTCACTGAGCTATTCTTCTGGCAGTTTGGCGATAGCCTGCGGGCTCTGGTGATCGGGACGGTGGTGTTTTTCACCGCGTTCAATCTGCTGGAAGCTTCGTTGCCATCGCTGATCAGCAAGGTTTCACCAGCAGGCGGCAAGGGCACGGCGATGGGGGTTTATTCCACCAGTCAGTTCCTCGGTTCGGCACTGGGCGGTATCCTCGGCGGCTGGATGTTTCAGCATGGCGGTTTGTCGGTTGTATTCCTGGGATGTGCCGGGCTGGCTGCACTTTGGTTGGCCTTTGCTGTTACCATGCGTGAACCTCCCTATGTGACGAGCCTGCGCTTGCCGTTGTCGCCCGAAGCGATTCGTGAAGCTGGCCTGATCGAGCGCCTGAAGGCCGTTACAGGGGTTACCGATGCAATTGTCGTTGCCGATGAAGCCGCCATTTACATCAAATTGGACACAGAATTATTGGATCGCAACACGCTTGAGCGTCTGGTGAACAACCCGGCCGCGACAGCGTGCGAAGCCTAGGAGAACGCAATGGCCCGTGGGGTTAACAAAGTCATATTGGTCGGTACTTGCGGCCAGGATCCTGAAGTTCGTTACCTGCCAAATGGCAACGCCGTGACCAACCTGAGTCTGGCGACCAGCGAACAATGGACCGACAAGCAAACCGGTCAGAAGGTCGAGAAGACCGAATGGCACCGTGTGTCGATGTTCGGCAAGGTTGCCGAAATCGCCGGCGAATACCTGCGTAAAGGTTCGCAGGTATACATCGAAGGCAAGCTGCAGACCCGCGAGTGGGAAAAAGACGGTATCAAGCGTTACACCACTGAAATCGTGGTCGACATGCAAGGCACCATGCAACTGCTGGGCGGCCGTCCACAACAGGGCGACCAACAAGGCGGTGGCAACAACTACCAGCAATCCGCTCCGGCCCCACGCCAACAGGCACCACGTCCGCAGCAGTCGGCGCCACAACAGTCGCGTCCGGCTCCACAGCAAGCCGCACCGCAACCGGCTCCGGATTTCGACAGCTTTGATGACGATATCCCGTTCTGATCCGTAGCTTTTTCAGAACCGTAAACAAAAAAAAGMGAAGCCATTGATCTGGCTTCGCTTTTTTGTGGGCGCTGTTAACGGGATAACGTGGTCACAACGGCCCGCGCCGAGTGCAGTTTCTTGTAGCTATCGATCAACCGCAGGTGCCTGTCGAGCCCCTCCAGTTTCATGCTGGTCGGCGTCAAGCCATGGAAACGCACGCTGCCGTCCACCGAGCCGATCGCTGCATCCGTGCGCTCGTTGCCAAACATCCGGCGGAAATTGGCCTCGTAGTCTTCCAGTTCCAGGTCTTCGTCCAGCTTCATTTCCAGCACCACATTGACGGCCTGGTAGAACAAGCCGCGCTCAACCGTGTTGTCGTTGTACTGCAGGAACATTTCCACTGCCTCTTTCGCCTCTTCGAATTGCTGCAAGGCGAGATAAATCAGCAGCTTCAACTCAAGAATCGTCAGTTGGCCCCACGCCGTGTTGTCGTCAAATTCGATGCCGATCAAGCTGGTGATGTCGGTGTAGTCGTCCAGCTCACTTTCCACCAGACGCTCAACCAGCGATAGCAGTTCTTCTTCGTCCAGACGATGCAGGTTGAGGATATCGGCGCGGAAGAACAGCGCTTTGTTGGTGTTATCCCAGATCAGATCGTCCGCGGGATAGATTTCCGAGTAGTCCGGCACCAGGATGCGGCACGCCTTGGCGCCGATGTGCTCGTAGACCGCCATGTACACTTGCTTGCCCATGCCTTCGAGAATGCCGAACAGGGTCGCGGCTTCCTCGGCATTCGAGTTTTCACCCTGGCCGGAAAAGTCCCACTCCACGAATTCGTAGTCTGATTTGGCACTGAAGAAGCGCCACGACACCACGCCGCTGGAATCGATGAAGTGCTCGACGAAGTTATTCGGCTCGGTCACCGCATGACCTTCAAACGTCGGCTGAGGCAGATCGTTGAGGCCTTCGAAGCTACGGCCCTGCAACAATTCGGTCAGGCTGCGCTCCAGTGCCACTTCCAGGCTTGGGTGCGCGCCGAACGAGGCGAACACACCGCCGGTGCGCGGGTTCATCAGCGTGACGCACATCACCGGGAATTCGCCGCCCAGGGACGCATCCTTCACCAGCACGGGGAACCCTTGCTCTTCCAGCGCCTGAATCCCGGCGAGAATCCCCGGGTACTTCGCCAACACATCGGCTGGCACATCCGGCAGGGCAAACTCACCTTCGATGATTTCGCGTTTGACCGCGCGTTCGAAGATCTCCGACAGGCACTGCACCTGGGCTTCGGCCAGCGTGTTGCCGGCGCTCATGCCATTGCTGAGGAACAGGTTTTCAATCAGGTTGGACGGGAAATACACCACCTCGCCGTCCGACTGACGCACGAATGGCAGCGAGCAAATGCCACGCTCTTCATTGCCCGAGTTGGTGTCGATCAGATGGGAACCACGCAGCTCGCCGTCCCGGTTGTAAATCTTCAGGCAGTGTTCGTCGAGAATTTCAGTCGGCAGCGCATCATTGCGACCAGGCTTGAACCAGCGTTCGTCCGGGTAATGCACAAACGGCGCGTTGGCGATGTCTTCGCCCCAGAACTGGTCGTTGTAGAAGAAGTTGCAGTTGAGTCGCTCGATAAACTCGCCCAGCGCCGACGCCAACGCGCCTTCTTTGGTCGTGCCCTTGCCATTGGTGAAACACATTGGCGAGTGCGCATCGCGGATGTGCAGCGACCACACGTTGGGAACGATATTGCGCCACGAAGCGATTTCAATCTTCATGCCCAGGTCAGCGAGGATGGCCGACATGTTGGCGATGGTCTGCTCCAGCGGCAGGTCCTTGCCGGCAATATAAGTGCTCGCCTCTGAGTTAGAAGCAGGCATCAGCAACGCCTGGGCATCGGCGTCGAGGTTTTCCACTTCTTCGATCACAAACTCAGGCCCGGCTTGCACCACTTTTTTCACGGTGCAACGGTCGATGGAGCGCAGGATGCCCTGGCGGTCCTTGTCGGAGATGTCTGCCGGCAACTCGACCTGAATCTTGAAAATCTGGTTGTAGCGGTTTTCCGGATCAACAATGTTGTTCTGCGACAGGCGGATGTTATCGGTGGGAATACTGCGAGTGTCGCAGTACAACTTCACGAAATAAGCCGCACACAACGCCGACGAAGCCAGAAAGTAATCGAACGGACCCGGTGCCGAGCCATCGCCCTTGTAGCGAATAGGCTGGTCGGCCACCACCGTGAAGTCATCGAACTTTGCTTCAAGCCGAAGGTTGTCGAGAAAGTTGACCTTGATTTCCATGGGGGATTACCAGAATAACGGGCTAGACGAATTGGCCGCCATTATCCGGCTTTTCGGGCGTAAGTCTTGTCGTTGTCTCGTCTTGACCTTGGTTTAGCCCTGTTTTCACCCGAACGCCCGATGCACGGCACCGGGGTTTCTTATGCACGACGTATTGCTCAGTCGAGTATCAGGTGCGGCAAAAACCGGCTCGAATCCTTGGTGATCAAACTGTTGTCTTCCCGCACGCCAATACCGGCGGCCTGATCGCCAATCACCCAAGAGCCAATCAGCGTATAGCTGTCGCCAAACTTCGGCAGCGGGGCGAACTCCTGGAGGATAAACGGCGCATCCGTGTAGGGCCCATCTTCTTTGACGATCAGGCCATCGGCCGTTTGCAGCTCGATGTTGGCGCCTTCACGGGAGAAGAACGGTTTACGCACCCAGCCCTTGGGCACCGCTTTGTTCGGATCCGTGTCCAGGTGAGCGGCGAGCAGGCTCGGGTGACCTTTGTTGAACTCCCACAGCAACGGCAGGATGCCCTTGTTGGAGATGATGGATTTCCACGCCGGCTCGAAAAACTGGGTGTCACTCTGGGCAATCGCGGCGCCGAAGGGCTCGTGGAAAATGAATTCCCAGGCATGCAGCTTGAACAAGTGCGGGATCCAGCGATCTTCGAGATCGACGAATCGTCCGTCGCTGGTGAGGCCGATGTCTTCGATATCGATGTGCCGGGATTCTATGCCGACCTTTTCCGCGACCAGTCGCAAATAGTCGGTGGTGCCCTTGTCTTCGACCGAGTGTTTCATCGAGGCGAAATAGAAGGGCTGTTTGAGCTGCAGTTGAGCAAAGGCCTGATGGAGTTTGGTGTCGATGCTATTGAACTGGTCGGCATGCTTGGGCAGCAAACCGCGTTCGATGCATTGCTCCAGCCAGCCCCATTGAAACGCCGCCGCCTCATATAAGCTGGTCGGCGTGTCGTAGTTGAGTTCCAGCAACTTGGCCGGCCCGGTGCCGTTGTAGGAGAAGTCCATGCGCCCATACAGGTGCGGGTGACCTTCAAGCCATGATGTGCGAATCATGTCGTAGAACGCCGACGGAATACTCAGGCGTTCCAGCAACTCCTCGCTCTGAACCACGCGGGCCACCAGGTCCATGCACATCTCATGGATCTCGGTGGTCGGGTCCTCCAGATCGTTTTCGATTTGCTTGAGCGTGAACTGGTAATACGCGCTCTCGTCCCAATAGGGTTCGCCATCGATGGTGTGAAACAGAAAGCCGAGACCTTCGGCGGTCTGTTTCCAGTCATGACGCTCTGCGCAATGGATCTTCTTCATGGCCCGGTTTCCTTAACTGCTCGACCCGCCGCCCCAGCCGCTGCGTGCGCTGGCCTTGCTGCCGAAACCGCCACGCGACGTCGACGAGGCAACGGAAGAAACCGGCTTGCTTGCCGATTTGCTGATGGTGTTGCTGTAGCTGCCGCTGCCGCTGCCGCCGTACTTCGCCTGGTTGGACCGGTTGAACGTCGAACCGTTGGCAATGCGCTGGTTGAGGGTTGAGGAGCCATAGTTGCCGCGATCATCGCGGTAGCGGTAGACCGGTTGGGAGTAATAGCTGTTGCGGTTGTTGCTCAGCATGTTGCCGATCAACAGCCCGGTCAGCAGGCTGCTGGTGGAAAACCCCGAGCCGCCGGTGTTGGCTTCCGAGGCCGGCAGTTGTGCCTTGGCGGCGTCCACCTGGGATTGCGTCACCTGGCCATCAGCGGTCAGCTCGAAGCCGCCCAGCCTGGGGATGAACTTGCCGGTCGAGTCCTGCTGGCACCAGTCGGCGACAAAATCGGCATCGCAATCGGCCTGGTTGTCGTACACCGGGGCAATGCGACGATGCTCGGCCATGGCGCTCATGTAGGCATCGGAGCAGACGTCCACCGGGAGTTTTTCATCGGCGCATTGCTGGACGGACTGGAAGTTGTACTTCTTCTGCACCGCATAGGTTTTTTCCGTTGGCCCGCAACCGGATATCGCCATGGCGACCGATGCGGCCAGCGAGAGCTGAACGTACTTGCTTCGTTTCATCGAAATCTCCGCTGCGCGATCAGTTCTGGGAAGGGGTCATGCACGCGGCGTTGAGCATGCCGACGCTGATGGCCACTGCCGCCACATAAATGCCCGCGGCGATTTCACCTTTTTTGATGCGCTCCGAGGTGCCTTTGAGTACCAGGCTGGTCATCAAGAACGCCAGCAGTTGCACGAATGCGGCGATGACGGCCCAGACAACGAAGTCGAGCAGGCTGATCGAATAGGCAATCACATTGCTGGCCGGGATGGCGAAACCAATGATGGCACCACCGAGGGCGATGGCGGCCGCCACGTTGCCCGAGCGGATCAGTTCGAACTCTTTGTGCGGCGTGATGCGGGTGTAGATGAACTGGAACAGCGCGAACAACACAGCGGCGCCGAGGATGTATGAAACAAACCCGAGCACAGCCGCCGGGTTCAGAGAGATGGAGAGTGCTTCTAGCATGGACGTCTTCCTTGTTAAAAAGTGTTCAGGTCGGTGGTGTACAGCGAGACACCCAGCGACGTGCTCAAACTGATGGTGCCTTCAGCGTCTTCTTCGACGGAGAACAGCAGGAATTCCCGGCGATCGGTCAGGCCGGTTTCGCGGGCGTACAGCATTGAACGGTGCTCGATGCTGTAGGCGTCCTCCGGGTTTTTCAGCTGTTCGCTCAGCGCCACCAATTCGGTCTGGCCATTTTCGGTGCCCCATTCGCGGGTGTATTCGACGCCGTTGTGGGTGTAGGTCGGCAAGCCGATCAGGCTTTGCGGGCCGGCCAGTCGGCGCAATTCCGCCTCGCTGCTGATGGTGATGTAGCTGAGGTAGTTGAACAGGATCACCGACTCGACCTGCCCGGCGATATCGCCGGTGGTGTGCACCTGCAGCCAGTATTCTTCGTCGTTCATGTAGTAGCGCGAGAGCCAGGTCGACTGCCCGAGATCGATGGTGCCGTTGCTCCAGATCTGCTGGGAACCCGGAATCGTCACGGTGGTGTTGCCGTCGAGCAACAATTTCAGGCTGGTGTCGAACATCACGCCTTTGCCCAACCCCAGGCCCAGTGGGCCCGCTGCCGGCAGGGTTTCACTGGCGGTCCATTTCGAATCGGTATTCGCGTTCGGGGCCTCAAGCCCCATCAACTGTTTAAACCATCCCATGGGAGATCTCCTTGAGGCGAGTGGAGGCGATGTAGAAGAGTTCGCCGCCCTCAACGCGTGTCGCGTTGGGCGGGTTGATCGAAGGGTGTTGGGCGCCTATGGCGCGATAGCCGATGAGGGTGGCGTTATGGCGTTCTTTCATCTGCGCGTACAGGTCACCAAAGGTGGCCTCATACGTTTCGGGCAGTTTCATCAGGTATTGGGTCGCGCCTTCACCCACGCACAACAACTCATTGATGACCATGGACGAGCCCGGGTCCTGAGAGGCGCGCACCAGCATCTCGATGGCCATGCTTGAGGTGCATTCGAGGGTGGGGGCGTAGGCGCTGGCGAGTGCGGCGATTTCGCTTTCATTGAAATGCGCGACCACGTGCCCGATGGGGTTCAGTTGATTGACCGCCAGCACGGTGGCCAGGGTCAAATCGTCTGACGGGGTTCGCACCAGCACGCGCTCGGCACCCGGAACACCGGCGCGCAGTAATAACGCCGCCGAGGACAGGCTGTCACCTTTGATGAAGCTGGCCTTGCCCGGCATGGGGTTTTCTTCAAGGGTGCAATCGCAAATCACGATCAGGTTGTCGTTGGAGGTTTCGTCCTGCAACAACAATTCAATGACCCGTTCGCTGCACGCGCCTTCCCAGCCGATGAGAACCGTATGGCCGACCTTGCCGGTGAAATCTCCTTTGCCCTTCATGCCTTTTCTCCATGCATCGATAACACTGCTGGTGGTTTTGCCAATCGCCGCTGTCAGCAGCGCAATGCCGCCGAGCATGACCCAGGTCGCCACGAAAATCCGCCCGGCCGAGGTCTGCGGCGCGAGGTCGCCATAGCCGACGGTCAACGTGGTGGTGAGATAGAAGTAGGTAAACGTGGCGGGGGTGGTGAGCTGATGTTCGCCCAGCAACACCAGCCCCAGCCAGGCGGTGGTCAGGTGGATGCCCAACGCAATCACCAGGCCCGCCCAGCCGAAACGGTGGAACAGGGACGAGGCATACAGGCGTAATAAAAGGAATATCGACATTTCGTCCCTGACTCTGTGGGGCACGCGTTCCTGGCGAAGTCATCGCCTCGGTGTCGGTGTGCCCGAATGCGTTAACGGGCGGCATTAAACCTGCTGCGTGGCGCAGATAGAAGTACCTTGGCTGCAATAAAACCGGCGAATGCCCCGAACAGATGCCCTTCGAATGAAATGCCCCGACGAGGCAGGAAGCCAAAGACCAATCCGCCATACAACAAGGCAACGAGGCCTGCCGTCATAACGTTGCCCCAGCTCTTCTGGAACCAGGCGCGCGACAGAATGTACGCCCACAGCCCGAAAACCCAACCGCTGGCGCCAATGTGTACGCCGGTAAAACCGAACAGCCAGACCAGCGAGCCGCCCAGCAGAATAATGATGGCGCTGACGGCCATGAACCGATTGAGCCCATCGACGATCACCAGCGTACCCAGTACCAAAAAGGCAATCAGGTTGGCGCTCAGGTGCGAGAAGGACGCGTGCAAAAAAGGTGAAGTGACGATGCCCATCAGTCCATGCACGGTTCTGGGAACCAGGCCGAACGCCATAAGGCTGTAACCGGTGGCGAAATTGATCACTTGCAGCGCGACCATGACGATGGCCAGGCCGGCGATAATCTTGAAACCCTTCAGGGTGTCCATCGTTGCCCTCGACTCAAAAAAAGAAGGGCAATCAATGCCCTTCTTTTCGGGGTGTTGCCGGGTCGATTACTCGGCCGACTTTTGCTTCAGGCGTTCCAGGATCGCGTTGGCGCTGCCTTCGTTCGGCGTGATGCCGGCTTCGCGCAGTTTGCGTTCCAGATCGGTGCCAGTCGAGGCGTCGGCCAGTTGGTCCTGTGCTTCCAGTTCTGCAGCGCGTTGCTGCTGCTTGGCCTGCAAACGGTTCAGGGTGCCGACGGCGGTTTCCAGCTTGCCGTTGGCGCCGCCGCTGGCGATGGAGGCGCTGACCTGGGCTTTCTGCACGCTTTCGCGGGCCTTGGCCATGTCCACTTGCTGGCGCAGGCTCTTGATGCGGTTTTCGGCCTTGGTGATGTCTTTACGCATGTTGTCCGCGTAACCGCCGAATTCGGTGGCCTGCTTTTGCTCGACATCGAGTTCGTTGGTCAGGGTCGAAATCGCTTCGGCCACTTCCATCGCCAGGTCTTCGCGGTTGGCCTGGATCGCGGCCATGGCCTTGGATTCCAGGTCCTTGATTTTGGCGTGGTACTCGCTGACGCGGTCGGCCGACAGTTTGTGCTTGGCCATGATGGTGACCAGCTCGCGCTTGGCATTGGCCAGCGCGCTGTCAGCATCGCGAATTTCCTGGTCGAGGATGCGCAGGGCCTGTTGGTCGACGATTGCTTCGCCAACTTCGCTGGCACCGCCACGCAGCGCGGTGAACASTTTGCTCCAGATGGACTGAGTCATTGGATCTTCCTTTCCTGATAATTACTTGAAGAAGCGTTCGAAGGCTTCGCTGGCACGCTGGACGTTGTCGACCAGGGTTTTCACCTCGGTCACCACGTTGGTCAGGCTGGAGTCGGAACTCAGCGCGCCGAACATGTTGTAAACGACCTGGCCGTTGGGCATGGACTCGATACCGATGGAGGACAGCGGGAACATTTCCCGGCTGCGCAACACGGCGTCGTTGAAGGCCGGCACGTCGTGGATGGATTCAACGTCGACCAGCACGGTATCCACGATGATCTGATCGCCCACCACCGCGATGTAAATCGGCAAGCCACCGAAATCGTTCATTTCCAGCTTGATGCTGGACTCGGAGCCTTGAACAAGGGAAAGGGTGATGTCCTTCGAAACCACTTCGTCGAGGGCCTTCAGGGCGTTGAAGAGGCTATCGATGTTCCAGTTGTTGCCTGCGCTCATGTAATTCTCCGACATGAATGAGCCAGCCAGAATCGGTTGGCGTAGCTGTTGCTCCATCTGCTTGAGCAAGCTTCGGTTTTCGGGAAGCACCCAAGTCTCGTGTTTCACATAACCGGCGGCTGCCAGGCCCGCGCGCATCTGCTTCATGTAGAAGCTCGATGGTTTTTTCGCGGACGGTTTCGAGCGCTCACCCTTGGGGCTCTTTGATGCAGCAGGCTCGACAGGCGAACCTGACGGGGAGCGGCTTTGCATGGCAGTGACTCCGTTGTGAACATCTCACGCGTGAGAAACCCTACGCCCAAAGCACAGCGTCTTCAATGGCTCACGCGTGAGTTTTTTCGGCCATACGCCAAAAGGCCCGCAGCATGGCGGGCCCTGTGGTATTTCAAAGTATTTCTCAGCCTTTGGCGAAGGCCAGCATGTCCGCGTTCACTTGCTCTTTATGGGTATCCGTCAGCCCATGCGGCGCTCCCGGATACACAATCAGCTCGGCATGCTCGATCAATCGCTTGCTCTCAAGCCCCGCCGCTTGAATCGGCACAATCTGGTCGTCATCGCCGTGGATGATCAAGGTCGGCACATCAAACTTTTTCAGGTCGTCACGGAAATCCGTTTCCGAGAAGGCCTTGATGCTGTCCAGGGTGTTCTTGTGACCGCCCATCATGCCTTGCATCCAGAACGAGTCGATCAACCCTTGCGATGACGTGGCGCCGGGGCGGTTGAAGCCAAAGAACGGCCCGCTGGCAACATCCTTGTAGAGCTGCGACCGGTCGGCGATAGACGCCGCACGGATGCCGTCAAACACTTCAATTGGCAGGCCTTTGGGATTGCTCTCGGTTTTCAGCATCAGCGGCGGTACGGCGGAAATCAGCCCGGCCTTGGCCAGACGGCGTGTGCCGTGGCGACCGATGTAGCGTGCAACTTCACCGCCGCCGGTAGAAAAGCCGAAAAGAATCACGTCCTTCAAATCCAGGTGTTCGATCAACTCGGCCAGGTCATCGGCATAGTGATCCATGTCGTTGCCGTCCCACGGCTGGCTCGACCGGCCATGGCCCCGACGATCATGCGCGATGGCACGGAAACCGTTGTTGGCGAAGTGCAGCATCTGCGATTCCCAACTGTCGGCGCTCAGAGGCCAGCCGTGGCTGAACACCACCGGTTGTCCGCTGCCCCAGTCCTTGTAGTAAAGGGTGTTGCCTTCGCGAGTCGTCAGAGTAGCCATGTCGATGATCTCCAAATGAAGTACGTGAGTCGGGCGTTTACATTTAGAAGCTGGCGGCGAGGAACTCGTCGGTGGACACTACCTTGGCATAGGCAAAACCCAGCGCCGACATGAAGGCGGCGTGTACGTGGGCAGCCGGTACGGTCACACCGTTGAACTCCAGGTCCCGGGAGGCGCAGGCGTCGTGGATGACCGTGACAGCGTAGCCGAAGTCATTGGCAGCGCGAGTGATGCCGTCGACGCACATGTGGCTCATGCTGCCGACCACCACCAGCTCCTTGACCCCCTGCTCATCGAGGATCGATTTCAGGTCGGTTTCGCGGAACGAGTTGACGAAGTGCTTGAGGACCACCGGCTCATTGGCCTGGTTGAGGACCTTGGGGTGCAGCTTTGCGCCTTCGGAGCCCGGGGTGAAGAACGGTGCTTCTTCGGAGGTGAATTCGTGGCGGATGTGCACCACCGAATCACCGGCCTCACGAAAGGCCTTGAGCAGGCGAACGGCGTTATCGGCAGCGGCGTCGGCGCCGACCAGCGGCCATTTGCCTTGTGGGAAGTAGTCGTTTTGGATATCAACTACGATGAGTGCTTGCTTGGCCATGACTGTTTCCTCGAAGTGCTTGTTGGGTGTGGGATGAAGTATTGGGTTTAGCAGGCCGTCCGAGGATTGGCCGCACCGACAATAGAAGGGGGAAAACTGACAATGGATGCAAAAAGGGCAATCGCCGAGCTGGGCGTGCTGATTTATCCCGGTGCGCAGATGGCGGCGGTGCATGGGCTGACGGATTTGTTCGACGTGGCCAACCGGATCGCCACCGAGCATCAGTCTGCGCAGTTGCCGCTGCTGCGAGTCAGCCATTGGCGGATAGAGGGCGATCAGGCGCCCGTTCGGGTCTACGACAGTCATCCCGCGCCGGACTCGGCCTTGGTGGCTGTGTTGATCCCGCCGTCGATTGCCAGTTTTTACGCCGGCCAGGTGCCGCCGGCATTGCTCGACTGGGTTCGCCAGCAACACGCGGGCGGCGCGACGCTCGGAGGCGTCTGCGTAGGCTCCATTCTATTGGCCGAAAGCGGCCTGCTCGACGGCCGCAGCGCCACCACGCACTGGACCTCGGCCAAAGGCTTCGCGGAGCGTTACCCAGCGATCAAACTCAAGGCTGACACGCCCATCGTCGATGACGGCGACCTGATTACCACGGCCGGACTGATGGCCTGGTCCGAGTTGGGGTTGCGCCTGGTCGACCGTTTGCTGGGGCCGAGTATTGCGACCGGCACGGCGCGGTTTCTGGTGGTGGAACACAGCGACAGTGCCAGCGAGTGCGGGAGCAATTTTTCACCGATTCTCAGTCATGGCGATGCGTCGATTCTCAAGGTCCAGCATTGGCTGCAAAGCACCGGCGCGACCGATGTGTCACTGACGGCCATGGCTGAGCGGGCGGGACTGGAAGAGCGCACGTTCCTGCGCCGATTCCGCGCAGCCACCGGGCTCAAGCCAACCGAGTATTGCCAGCACCTGCGGGTCGGCAAGGCCCGGGAGATGCTCGAATTCACCAACGGCACCATCGATCACATCGCCTGGACCGTGGGTTATCAGGACCCCGGTGCGTTTCGCTCGACCTTCAAGAAGATCACCGGGCTGGCGCCGAGCGATTACCGGACACGGTTTGGTGTCTCACCGACGGCAGCAACCCCACGGTAGCCAGATCATTACATAGCCCATGTGGGAGCCGAGCTTGCTCGCGATTGCGCCATAACATTCAACAATGATGTGTCTGATACATCGCCATCGCGAGCAAGCTCGGCTCCCACAGGATCATGCGCCAGGTATGAGTCGTGCAAAATGCAGGCTGTCGTGCAGAATAAAACAGGCCTGGTGCCATTACCCTTTGCGCAACTATCTGATTTAAAAGTTGTTGGCGGCGCCCGCCGCTTGGCCTGATCTCTGCACCTCTCCCTATACACTCATCAAGCGCCGATTGAAGGGGGACGCATGACCCCAACAAACCGCAGGAAACTGGTGGTCGCCCATTCCGTGCACCCGGATGCACCCTTGCACGAAGTTGAAACCAATCGTGCACTGGCCCGTTGGCTGGCGCAGATTCTGGGCCTCAAGTACGGGGGCAGTTTCGATCGGGAACTGCACAACGGTCGTGACCTGTATCTGCTGCCGACGCAAACCCTGGTCGGCTCCGATGCCGCCCGGCAAGTCGGCGTCAAAGGGCCGCAAGATTTGTGGGGCGGTTACGTCGATCACGATTTCATCTGCACCAAAGCCATCAGCCACGGCTTGCTCAATAAAAATGCCTACGCCCCGCCAGGTTGGTCACCGCTGTTTTCCGAGCGCGTGCGCAGCGTGGTGCTGGACGGCCTCAGCGTGTTCTCGTTCGACGATGCGCGGCCCGCCGCCGAACACTTGCTCCACAACGGCCCGATCCGCCTCAAGCCTGTACATGCCTGCGC
>NZ_JBFUBK010000103.1:0-29539 GCF_056405815.1 Pseudomonas sp. P1_F1_2
GTGTTCAGGGTGTAGGTGTAGGTGCCGTTGGCATTCAGCACCAGGGTGCCGTAAGTCCCGACGAACGTGCCTGGGGTGATCGGGCCGGAATTTTCCCCCGTGATCACGCGGTCGGCGCCCTGTACATCGTTGGTCAGCACATTGCCGTTGAGGGTGAGCAGCGTTTCCGAGGCAGTGTCGGCGTTGCTGTCGTCGACGCCTTGAGGCAGGTCATCGACGATGTTGATGTCGAGGTTGGCGTTGGCAGTGGTGCCGTTGTCGTCCACTACAGTGACAGCGAATTGCTCGGACAGGGTATCGGGGCTGTTGGCGGTTGGATGCGCCAAGTTGTCCACCAGGGTGTAGCTGTAACTCACCACGCCGGTGGCGGCGTCGAACCCGGTGATGGTCAGCGTACTGCCCAACGGCGTGACGATTGATTGTGGGAAACCGGCAGCCACGCCACCGACGACCACATGCACACCGCCGATATCGAGGGTTTGAACGCCATCGAGGGCGGTGATGGTGAAGGTGCCGTTTTGCGTCAGCGCCGAGGCGTCCGGGCTGCTGCCGTCGCTGAGGCTTTTCTCGAAAACGGTCAGCTCGGCGCCTTCGATATTGAGGCCGTCAATCGTGACCGGGTCATCGTTGTTGTGGATTTGCAGCACCAGGTTGGCGGTGCTGGTGTCGCCGTCCGCATCCGTCAGCGTGTAGGTGAAGGTTTCCGAGCCGCTGCCACCGCCATGCAACGCTTTGAAATCGGCACCGCTGGTGTCGAGGGTGTAGGTGTACGTGCCGTTTGCGTTGAGCACCAAGGTGCCGTAGGTCCCGGTGAAGGTGCCGCCAATTACCGGGCCGCTGTCAGGGCCGGTGGAAATGCGGTCCGCGCCCTGAGTGTCGTTTGGCAGGACGCTGCCGGTCAGGGTCAGCAAGGTTTCCGACGCAGTGTCGGCGTTGCCGTCATCGACCGCCTTGGGTACGTCGTCAGTGATGTTGATGTCCAGCGTGCCAGTGGCGGTGTCACCGTTGCTATCGCCGGCCACCACAGTGAACTGTTCGCTGAGGTTGTTGGCGCCATCGCCGGCCGAATGGGTGTCGTTGCCGTTGAGGGTGTAGCTGTAACTCACCACGCCCGTGAGCGAGTTGTAACCGGTGATGGTCAGGGTATTGCCCAGTTGAGTGGTGATCGACTGCGGAAAACCGGCGGCCACCCCGCCACTGATCACATGGATGCCGCCGATGCTCAGGCTGTTCAACCCGTCCGGTGCCGACACGCTGAACGTTCCGTTCTGAGTCAGCGCGCCCGGATTGCTCGCAGAACCGTCAGCCAGGTTGGCTTCGCTGACGGTCAGTTCGCCGCCCGTCACCGACAGGCCGTTGAGCGTGACCGGGTTGTTGACCGGGATTAGCGGAGGTACCTCGACGGTCGGAGTTAGCGGTGGCGCCACGACGGCCGGGGTGCCGTCGGCGTTCTGGATATCGGCGTTGTGCCGTTCTTCCGGGAATTCGGGAATGCTGCCAAACCCAGCCGTCGGGAAGCCAATGGTCGGGTCAACCCGCCCGCCCACTTCTTCGAGCATGACAAAACTGTGGCCGCCGCCCAAAGCACCGCCGGCCGCCCCGGTCGAACCACCTGGCCCGGCCGCCGTGGCTTCACCGGTCTGGGTCGGGTCAGCGCCGGCCGCGATGGCTTTTTGCAGTTGCTCGACATCGGTCAGTTGCGCTTCGCTCGGCGTCACCGCCTCAGAGGTGCCGACGTGCGGCGACTCATTGGCGAGGAGCTGCGGGGTCATTTGCAGGCTGCTGTCACGCCCGAGGGTCAGTTCCTGGCCATTTTTCAGATGAACGGCCACTGCGCCTTCGGCTCCGGTAACCAGTTGCTCGCCGGCGAACAATCGATCGCCCTCGACCAACGCACGCCGGGTGCCATCGCTCGCAACCGCGAACACCTGACCAATGACTTTACTGACGATACCGATGAGCGTAGCCATGTGCATTTCCTCCGCTGCCAACAGCTGTCGTCGGCATCCTGTTTGTCAGCGAAGAATGTGCTCATGGTTAAAAGCAGGTCGCTGCGCGGCTCGCCTGCAGGGAGGGTTTACCGGAGTAAACCGCCGCCCTGGCGATGAACTCGCCCAGCGTGTCGATCAACGGCAATGTTTGCGACTGTGGGATAAACCCTATGCAATCAATGGCTTCAGGGCCCATTAGTGTCGCGATTTGCCTGATGAACGATGCGTAACAGTCCTGATCCAGTCGAGTGACAAAAAACCGTCACTCCCTACCGTTACGCCTCCCTCCCCTTCAGCACTTCCCCGCCCCATGTCGATAAGTGGATGGAACTTTTGTTAAAACCCCTGCAAGCTCCCTAAAGCTCATAATTCAAGGGCTTTCGTATTGAACAATGTGCTGGATTTTGCTGACGGCATAAGTTTTTTTTGGCATAAGGATTATGAAAAATATTTCTTAGCTACGCTCTAGAATGTTCTTAGCTCTGTTGTTACAAGGGTGAAACGGTTTTACCTATAAATGCCGTCAAATAATTGGCGACTAATAAGCACCATCAGGAATTCAGGGAGATGCACCCATGCGCGTTTTAACCCCCCTCTGCAGCGCGGTTTTGCTGGCCATGGCCTGCACTTCCAGCGCTCAAGCCATGTCGTTGACCGAGGCTATCCAGAGCACTATCGCGACCCACCCGGAACTGGCCTCGCGAGTGGACGCGCGCCTGTCCGCGGATGAGCAGGTGAAAGTTGCCAAAGGGGGCTTTTATCCATCAGTTGATCTGAACGCCGCCTACGGGCGCGGGTACAGCGACAACACCAACACCCGGGCATTCGGCAATCACCACACTGAAACCCTCAATTACACCCAGTCGGAACTGCGCCTGCGGCAAATGCTGTTCGACGGTTTCAACACCTCGAACGAAGTAGCGCGCACCAAAGACGTGGCCAACTCCCGCGCTTATTACGCGCAAGGCACCGCTCAGGACCTGGCGCTGCGCACCATCGAGGTTTACCTTGAAGTCCTCAAGCGCCGTGAACTGGTGACCCTGGCCACGAACAACCTGCAAGCCCACTTGCGCGTCAACGACCAGATTGGCCTTCGCACCCAACGTGGCGTCGGCAGCAACGCTGACTCCGATCAATCCGGCGCCCGTCGCGCACTGGCACAAAACAACCTCGACACCGCCGAAGTCGATCTGGCGGATGCCGAGTCGAACTTCTACGCCGTTGTAGGGCGCATCCCCGATGAGCTCGAAACACCGCCATCGATCCGCGGCGAAGTACCCACCGCCCTGCCGGAAGCCCAGCAGAGCATGGTGGAGAACAACCCGTACCTGAAATCCGCCCAGGCGGACGTGCAATCGGCCGAGAGCCAGTACGAAGTCGCCAAATCGCCGTTCTACCCACGCTTCGACGCCGAAGCCGCGGTGGGCGCGAACAACAACGTGCAAGGCGATGAAGGCCATGACAACGAGTGGCGTGTGGGTGTAGTGATGAACTACAACCTGTTCCGAGGCGGCAGCGACAAGGCGCGCCTGGCTTCCGATGCGCACCAGATCAACCAGGCAATGGACATCCGCAACAACGCCCTGCGCCAACTCAACGAGAACATTCACCTGGCCTGGAACGCCATGGTCAATGCGAAGAAACAAACCCCGACCGCCCGCGAATACGCCGAAACCAGTAAACGCGTGCGCATTGCGTATCAGGATCAGTTCGGCCTCGGTCAACGGACACTGCTCGACTTGCTCGACAGTGAAAACGAGCTCTACAACGCCAACCGCCGCTACACCGAAGTGCGCTATACCGAGGAGTTCTCGATGTACCGCGTACTGGCTAACATGGGCCAGCTACTGAGCAAGCAACGGGTGGTATTGCCCGCCGATGCGATCGCCTCCACCGAAGTGAAGAACGAAGCCCGTTTGCCTGAATTGAAGTAGCTCACTGGAGCGATCAATGTGACCAGCATGGAATCCGGCAACACCGGTGTCGATCCGCGCCTGAGCTTCGATGACCCGCTTCTGGACGGTCTGTTGATCCTCTGCAAACTCCACGGCGCGACCGTCAGTCGCGCCAGCCTGAGTGCGGGGCTACCGCTGGACAAACAACGCTTGAGCCTGGACCTGCTGCCCCGCGCAGCGGCCCGGGCCAGTCTGCAGGCGCGTTTGTTGCGCCGCGAGCTGGGGGACATTTCTGCCCTCAACCTGCCCGTGATGTTGATCCTCAATAATGGCCGCACGGCCATCCTGCGCCGCTTCGGCGATGACGGTCAGGTGTTGATCCTGCCCAGCGAAGCCGACGGCGGCGAACAATGGGTCAGTCGTGAAGAACTGGCCGAAAATTACAGTGGCCAGGCCTTGTTCGCCCGGCCACGCCATGAACTCGAAGACTTGCGCTCGCCCTTGGTGCCGCGAGTGCATGCCTGGTTTCGCGACACGTTGAAACTGTCGAAATGGCTGTACAGCGATGCGATTCTGGCGAGTTTTTTGATCAACCTGCTCGGGTTGATGGTGCCGCTGTTCGTGATGCAGACCTACGATCGGGTGGTGCCGAACCAAGCCACTTCGACCTTGTGGGTGCTGTCGATCGGTTTGCTGATCGGCACCGGTTTCGAACTGGTGCTGCGCGTCGTGCGTGCGCATTTGCTGGACACCGCCGGGAAGAAAACCGACGTAATCCTTTCGGCGACCTTGTTCGAACGCATCACTGGCATGTCGATGAAGGCACGCCCGGCGACCATCGGTGGCTTCGCCCAGAGCATTCATGACTTCCAGGGCCTGCGCGAGTTTCTCACGGCGGTCACCCTGACCAGCCTGATCGACCTGCCCTTCGCTGTATTGATGCTGGTGGTGATCGGCTTGCTCGGCGGTTGGCTGGTGGTGATTCCGTTGCTGGCGTTTCCGATCACGATCCTCTTCGCGATGGTGATCCAGGTGCGCCTGCGCGATACCGTGCAAAAAAGCCTGAGCCTGGGCGCCGAACGCCAGGCCTTGCTGATCGAAACCCTCGGCGGCCTGGAAACCCTGAAAGCCTGTAGCGCCGAAAGCGAGCGCCAGCACAAATGGGAAAGCACCCACGGCGCCCTCACCCGCCTCGACAGCCATGCGCGCAACCTCTCGGCGCTGGCCACCAACGGCACCTTGTTCATCCAGCAGTTCTCCGGCATGGCGACCATCGTCGCCGGGGTCTACAGCATCATCGCCGGCAACCTCAGCGTCGGTGCGCTGGTGGCGACCTACATGCTCGGCAGCCGTGTGCTCGCGCCGCTTGGGCAGATTGCCGGTTTGATCACCCGTTACCAGCAAGCACAGCTGACCATGAAAAGCACTGACGCGCTGATGGGGCTGCCGCAGGAGCGTGACGCCAAACAGCGGCCGCTGGAACGCACGCAACTGCAAGGTGCCCTTGAGGTCAGCGGCGTGACCTTCCACTACAACGGCCAGAACGCGCCGGCACTGGCCAACGTCAGCTTCAGCATGAAGCCGGGTGAACGCATCGGCATCATCGGCCGTAGCGGTTCGGGCAAAAGCACTCTGGCCCGCCTGGTGATGGGTTTCTATGAGCCGGAAGAAGGCCAGTTGTTGCTCGACGGTCTCGACTTGCGGCAACTGGATGTCGCCGACCTGCGCCAGCAAATTGGTTACGTCGCCCACGACCTGCCGCTGCTGGCCGGCAGCCTGCGCGATAACCTGACTCTGGGCGCCCGCTACGTCAGCGATTCACGGATGCTCGAAGTCGCCGAACTGACAGGCGTCACCGAGCTGGCTCGCCAGCATCCTCAAGGCTTCGACCGGCCGGTGGGTGAACGCGGGCAGTTGCTGTCCGGCGGTCAACGCCAGGCGGTGTTGCTGGCCCGGGCCTTGTTGCTCGATCCGCCGATCATGCTGCTCGATGAGCCGACCAGCGCCATGGACAACAGCAGCGAAGACATTCTGCGGCAAAAACTTCACGGCTGGGTCCAGGGAAAAACGTTGCTGCTGGTCACTCACCGCACCTCGATGCTCAGCCTGGTAGACCGRCTGGTGGTGCTGGATAACGGGCGGATCGTCGCCGACGGTCCGAAGGAAGCAGTCATCGATGCACTGCGCAAGGGCCGTGTCGGCTCTGCGGCTGTCTAGGAGCTCCCCATGGCCCGTTCCTCATCCGACACCTCGCTCCCTGATTCGAAGCCGCGAGGCTACTTCGGCAGTTTCGGTAAAACCGCCGAAAGCGAATTCATGCCGGAAACCGCCGGCGCCTCGTTGCAGGATTCCCCTCGCGGGTCACGGATCACTGTATGGTTGGCCGCCGGGCTGATTATCAGCGCACTGGTCTGGGCCAAGTTCGCGGTACTGCAAGAAGTCACCATGGGTGAAGGCAAGGCGATCCCGTCGAGCAAGGTCCAGGTGATCCAGAACCTGGAGGGCGGCATCGTCACCGAGATCTTCGTGCGCGAAGGGCAAATGGTGAACAAGGGCGACACCTTGCTGCGCCTGGATGACACGCGGTTTCTGTCGAACAAGGGCGAGAGCGAAGCGGATCGCTATGCGCTGACCGCGCAGGTTGAACGTCTGTCGGCGGAAGCCGAGGGCAGGCCCTTCAAGCTGTCAGAAGAAGTGATTGCCAAGGCACCGCAAGTCGCTGAAGACGAGCGCTCACTGTACGAGCAGCGGCAACGTCGGCTCGCCAGCGAACAGCGCACCCTGAGTGAACAACTTCGGCAAAAAACCCAGGAACTGGCGGAGTTCCGTTCCAAACAGGGGCAATTCAGCTCCAGTCTGGCGTTGCTGCAACAAGAGATGAACATGTCCACGCCACTGGTGGGCACCGGCGCGGTTTCACCGGTGGAAATCCTGCGCCTCAAACGCAGCGCGGTGGAGATTCGCGGCTCATTGAATGCAACGACGCTGGCGATCCCTCGAGCCGAAGCGGCGATCAATGAGATCAAGAGCAAGATCGACGAGTCGGAACAATCCTTCCGTTCGGAAGCAGCTAAAGAGCTGAATGAGAAACGCACCGACCTGTCGAAAATCACGGCATCGAGTATCGCCATTGATGACCGTGTGACACGCACGACCGTGGTGTCGCCGGTTCACGGCATTATCAAAGTGCTGAAGGTCAATACCATCGGCGGCGTGGTCCAGCCCGGCAGCGACATGGTGGAAATCGTGCCGCTGGAAGACAACTTGCTGATCGAGGCCAAGGTGCGACCGCAGGACGTGGCGTTCCTGCATCCGGGCCAGAAAGCGATGGTGAAGTTCAGTGCGTACGACTACACGATTTATGGTGGGTTGAGTGCGAAGCTGGAACTGATCGGGGCCGATACCATCACGGATGACAAGGGCAACAGCTTCTATCTGATTCAGGTGCGCACTGACAAAAACCACCTGGGCGGGGATGTGAAACCGCTGCTGATCATTCCCGGCATGGTCGCCACGGTGGACATTATTACGGGTGAGAAAAGTGTTTTGGATTACCTGCTGAAACCGGTGCTTAAAGCCCGGACGGAGGCGATGCGGGAAAGGTAGTCATTCTGAACCGGCCTCTTCGCGGGCACGCCCGCTCCCACAGGTTCAGTGGCGTTCGCAGAGTTTGTGTACACAACGGACACTGTGGGAGCGGGCCGCGAAGAGGCCCGCACATACACCGATCACCTGTCGGCATGATTACGCTGGTAGGTCTCCTCCCCCATCGCCGCAATCTGCCCCTCGATCAACGCTTCAAACGGTTTCAACAACGGCTCGAACGAGCTCGGCGCTTCCAGGGTTTGCAACGCCTGCACTATCGCTTCCACCGTCGACAACGCGCCCGGCCCCGGTGCCTTGCGCAGCCGATAGCGCGACACTGCGCCGTCCGCCAGCGTCACCCTCGGCAACGCCGCCAGCAGCGGATTGAGGTGCAGCAGCTTGYGCGCCTTACGCCAGGTGCCGTCCGGAACCACCAGCAATAGCGGCTCGTCAGTCGCCGTATAGGTTTGCATCGGCTGAGCGCCCTCGCCGGGAAACAACAAGCGCGCCTGATATCCCGGCTGATTCAGCAATGTCGGCAAATCCTCGAAGACCTCGCCCACCATCAGCTCGGCATTCTTCAAGCCTAACGCCGCCAGCCGCGCGGTGTTCAGCGCATGATCCACTTCGCTTGGATGCTGCAACAGCAACACCCGGGTTCGGCTGTCGAGGCTCGGGATCAGCGGACACAAGCAATGGGTTTGTGGGCGCAGGCAACGGGGACACTGGATTCTGGACATTGATCAAGCCTGATTCAGTTGTGCTTTGAGCAGATCGCGAAAGGTCTGGATCAGCGGTTCGCGACTGCGGCCACGGCGCACGATCATCGAAAACGGCGCCTGATAACCGAACGTTGCCGGCAGTAATACGCGCAGATCACCCTTGTCCGCCCAGGCCTGGGCGTAGTGCTCCGGCAGGTAACCGATGTAGGCACCGGACAGCACCAGAATCAACTGCGCCTCCATACTCTCCACCGTGGCCGCACTGTGTTTGAAACCGTGACGCGCCAGTTCCGCCTGGCTCCAGTATCCCCGGCCAACCATGCGCTGCTGGGTAATCACTTGCTCCGGGATGCGCCGCTCGGTAAATAGCGGATGACGGCTACTGCAATACAACCAGTGTTGCTCGCGATAGAGCGGCATGTAGACCAGGCCGCTCATGCGCGTGGAAAACGCACCGATGGCCAGGTCCAGGCGGTTGTCCTGCACGCCGAGTTGCAATTCGTAAGGGCTCATCACCGACAAATGCAAATGCACGGCCGGGTGTTCCTGGCTGTAGGCGCCGATGGCTTCGGCGAAGGGCAAGGCCTTGTCGCTGACGGTGGAGTCGATGACGCCCAGGTTCAATGTGCCGCGCAGCTCACCTTTCAAGGCTGCGGCGTATTGCTCGAAACCTTCGAGTTCACCGAGCAGGCGCAGGGTTTCCTGATGAAACAACTCGCCCTTGCTGGTCAGGCTGAAACCACCGCGACCGCGATGACAGAGCACCAGGCCGAGGGCCGCTTCGAGCTGGCTCATGTAGGTGCTGATGGCCGAGGTCGAGAGGTTGAGCTCTTGCTGGGCGTTGGCAAACCCCTGATGGCGAACCACGCTGACGAAAATGCGCAATAGTTTCAGGTCGGGTAAAGCGTTGGCCATGGGGATCTCTCCAAAGATCGTTCCCACGCTCTGCGTGGGAATGCCGCCTCGGACGCTCTGCGTCCGCTCCGGGGTTGTGACGCGGAGCGTCACGGGATGCATTCCCACGCAGAGCGTGGGAACGATCAACCGCGAGTCTATCGCCACCGCCGCCATTAGTTTAGAAAAATCTGAACTAAGTATTTGCCCGTAGCGATTCTTCCCGGCCACTACATTTCGCAGAATCGCCCCACAACGGAGCCTGTGTCTGTCCTGACCTGCGCATCCGACATAAATAAAACAACGACGATGAGGCCCTACCCGTGGACAAGATTCTTCACCAACCACTGGGCGGCAATGAAATGCCGCGCTTTGGCGGCATCGCCACCATGATGCGCCTTCCCCATTTGGATACTGCTGCCGGTCTGGACGCTGCCTTCGTTGGCGTGCCACTGGACATCGGCACCTCGCTGCGCCCCGGCACCCGTTTCGGACCTCGCGAAATCCGCGCGGAATCGGTAATGATCCGTCCGTACAACATGGCGACCGGCGCTGCGCCGTTCGATTCGCTGTCGGTGGCCGACATCGGCGACATTGCGATCAACACGTTCAACCTGCTGGACGCAGTACGGATCATCGAAGAGTCTTACCACAAGATCCTCGAACACGATGTGATCCCGCTGACCCTGGGCGGCGACCACACCATCACCCTGCCGATCCTGCGTGCCATTCATAAAAAGCACGGCAAGATCGGCCTGGTGCACATTGATGCTCACGCCGATGTGAACGATCACATGTTCGGCGAGAAAATTGCTCACGGCACCACCTTCCGTCGCGCTGTCGAAGAAGGCCTGCTCGATTGCGATCGTGTCGTACAAATTGGCCTGCGCGCTCAGGGTTACACCGCTGACGACTTCAACTGGAGCCGTAACCAGGGCTTCCGTGTGGTTCAGGCCGAAGAGTGCTGGCACAAATCCCTGGCCCCATTGATGGCCGAAGTTCGCGAGAAAGTCGGTGGCGGCCCGGTGTACCTGAGTTTCGACATCGATGGCATCGACCCTGCCTGGGCACCGGGTACCGGCACCCCGGAAATCGGCGGTCTGACGACCATTCAGGCAATTGAAATCGTTCGCGGCTGCCAAGGCCTCGACCTGGTCGGTTGCGATCTGGTAGAAGTCTCGCCCGCTTATGACACCACCGGCAACACCTCGCTGCTGGCCGCCAACTTGCTGTACGAAATGCTCTGCGTACTGCCAGGCGTGGTCCACCGCTGAGGAATGGTCGTGAACGAACGTGATCAGGTTCTGAAAGCCGCCGCCGATCTGGTGTCGGCGTTTGCCCGTAACGATCGCGAAGCCTACTTCGGTGCGTTCAGCACCGATGCCAGCTTCGTGTTCTACACCCTCGAGCTGCCTCTGCTGTCACGCGATGCCTATCAGGCGTTGTGGGACACCTGGCGCTCGGAGGATGGCTTTGAGGTGCTTTCGTGCACCTCGAGCAACGCCTTCGTCAGCCTGCAGGGTGATGCGGCGATTTTCATTCATGACGTCGCCACCGAGCTGCGCATGCAGGGGGAGCAGCACTTTAGCCAGGAGCGCGAGACGATTGTTTTCAAAAAACAAACGTCTGGCCAAGAACAACAAGGCCTATGGCTGGCCTGCCACGAACATTTATCCGCAATGCCGGAAGGGCTGCCAACCCCTTAGCCAAACAGGCGACGCTCACACACGATGAGCGCGCCTTTATGATCGGAGCAGATCATGAATAACAACAACAACGACCAAAGCCTTACGCAAATTGAAACCCACGGGGTCGAACAGATACCGGACAACGAACGCACCGCAGGCCCGACGGACTTGTTCCGGATGATCTTCGGCGGTTCCAACACCTTTGCCACCGCCGTGCTCGGCAGTTTCCCGGTTTTGTTCGGCCTGTCGTTTCAGGCGGGCGTCTGGGCGATTGTGCTGGGCGTATTGCTGGGTTCGCTGATCCTCGCGCCTATGGGCCTGTTCGGCCCGATCAATGGCACCAACAACGCCGTGTCTTCCGGTGCGCACTTTGGCGTGCACGGGCGGATCGTCGGTTCGTTCCTGTCGTTGCTGACCGCCATCGCCTTTTTCTCGCTGTCGGTGTGGAGTTCCGGTGATGCGTTGATCGGTGGTGCCAAACGCCTGATCGGCCTGCCGGAAACCGACCTGACCCTGGGCCTGGCCTACGGTCTGTTCGCGATTCTGGTGCTGACCGTTTGCATCTATGGCTTCCGCTTCCTGCTGTGGGTCAACAAGATCGCCGTGTGGAGCGCCAGCCTGCTGTTCCTGCTGGGCGTCTTCGCCTTCGCCGGTCCTTTTGATGTGAACTACGCCGGCACCGTCGGCATGGGTCAACCCGGTTTCTGGGCGGCGTTCATCGGCGCTGCGCTGGTGGCCATGAGCAACCCGATTTCCTTCGGCGCGTTCCTCGGCGACTGGTCGCGCTACATTCCGCGTGAAACCTCCAAGCGCCGGATCATGGCAGCGGTGGTGATCTCGCAGATCGCAACCTTCATTCCGTTCCTGTTCGGCCTGGCCACCGCGACCATCGTGGCAATCAAGGCGCCGGACTACATCGCGGCCAACAACTACGTCGGCGGCCTGCTGGCGGTATCGCCGAGCTGGTTCTTCCTGCCGGTGTGCCTGATTGCAGTGATCGGCGGCATGTCCACCGGCACCACGTCGCTGTATGGCACCGGGCTGGACATGTCCAGCGTGTTCCCTCGCGTGCTGTCGCGGGTTAAAGCAACGCTGCTGATCGGTGTGTTGTCGATTGCCTTCATCTTTATCGGTCGCTTCGCCGCGAACCTGGTGCAGAGCGTGTCGACCTTTGCCGTGCTGATCATCACCTGCACCACCCCGTGGATGGTGATCATGATCATCGGCCTGTTGGTCCGTCGCGGCTTCTATTGCCCGGATGACCTGCAAGTGTTCACCCGTGGCGAGAAAGGTGGCCGTTACTGGTTCACCCACGGCTGGAACTGGCGTGGCCTGGGTGCCTGGATCCCGAGCGCGGCCGTCGGCCTGTGCTTCGTGAACCTGCCGGGGCAGTTTGTCGGACCACTGGGCGAAATGGCCGGCGGTATCGACATCAGCCTGCCGGTCACCCTTGGCCTGGCCTCGCTGGTGTACCTGGCACTGCTGAGCCTGTTCCCGGAAACGGCAGCGGTGTTTGGCCCGAACGACTCCCGCAGCAAGGGCACCCATTCGCTCGCTAAACCAGCGATGCGACAAGCTGCCTGATTAAACGTACCACCTGTGATCAATGCAGTACCTGTGGGAGCGAGGCTTGCCCGCGATGAACGATGACGCGGTCTGCCTGACGGACCGCGGCGCCCCCATCGCGGGCAAGCCACGCTCCCACAAGGGATTGATGTTCCCACAGGGATTGATTTCTGCTTCACCATAAAAAAGACAATTGGAGACACGCAACAATGGCTTTGGATTTATTCGTCGTACTCATCTACGCCGCCGCGATGCTGATACTCGGCTATTACGGCATGCGCAAGGCCAAGACCAACGAAGACTTTTTGGTCGCCGGTCGTAACCTCGGCCCGAGCCTGTACATGGGCACCATGGCTGCCACCGTTCTGGGCGGCGCCTCCACTGTCGGCACCGTACGTTTGGGTTATGTGCATGGCATTTCCGGTTTCTGGCTGTGCGCAGCCCTCGGTTGCGGGATCGTGGCGCTGAACCTGTTCCTCGCCAAACCGCTGCTGAAACTGAAGATCTACACCGTTACCCAGGTGCTGGAAAAACGCTACAACCCGATGGCCCGCTCCGCGAGCGCGGTGATCATGCTGGCGTATGCGCTGATGATCGGCGTGGTCTCGATCCTGGCAATCGGCACCGTGCTGCAAGTGCTGTTCGACCTGCCGTTCTGGCTATCGGTATTGGTCGGCGGTGGCGTGGTGGTGATTTATTCGGCGATCGGCGGCATGTGGTCCCTGACCCTGACCGACATCGTCCAGTTCGTCATCAAGACCGTGGGCCTGATGTTCATCCTGTTGCCAATCTGCCTGTACCGCGTCGGTGGTTGGGATGAGTTGGTGTTGAAGCTGCCGGCGTCGAACTTCAGCTTCACGACCATCGGCTGGGACACCATCATCACCTACTTCATGATCTACTTCTTCGGGATCCTGATCGGTCAGGACATCTGGCAACGGGTGTTCACCGTCAAGACCGCTAAAGTGGCTCAGGTTGCCGGTACATTCGCAGGCTTCTACTGCATCCTTTACGGACTGGCCTGCGCCCTGATCGGCATGGCCGCTCATGTGCTGATCCCGGACCTGGACAACGTCAACAACGCCTTCGCCGCCATCGTCAAACTGTCCCTGCCGGACGGTATTCGTGGTCTGGTGATTGCGGCTGCCCTGGCGGCCATGATGTCTACCGCCAGCGCCGGCCTGCTCGCCGCTGCTACCACCCTGACCGAAGACCTGCTGCCGAAACTGCGCGGCGGTAAACAGTCGACTCTGGGCATCAACCGCCTGTTCACCCTGTTGACCGGTATCGTGGTGCTTGGCATCGCACTGGTGGTCAACGACGTGATCAGCGCCCTGACCCTGGCCTACAACCTGCTGGTGGGCGGCATGCTGATCCCGCTGATGGGTGCGATTTTCTGGAAACGTGCAAACACCGCCGGCGCTATCGCCAGCATGGGAATGGGCTTCGCCACCGCGCTGGTGTTCATGTTCAAAGACGGCCTGGACGCCAACACCCCGATCTACTACAGCCTCGGTGTAGGCCTGGTGAGTTTCGTGCTGGTGAGCTTGATGTCCCGCCGCCCAGCCTTGGTGGCGAACGCCGCCTAAGCTGAACATAACGACTTGATGCTTTCTTCGACGGGTGTGGCGTCGGTTGCCACACCCGTTTTTTTTCGTCTGGAGAAAACTGCTTATGAAGATCGTCAGCCGCGATCAGTGGTTCGAGGTGAAACAGCTCAGCGATGGCATCCGCCTGATTCACGAGCCTTACATCCGCCCTTTCTACCGCTGCAACCTCTGGCACATTCAGGGGCGTGACAAGGATCTGCTGCTGGACAGCGGCTCCGGACTGGTCAGCCTGCGCGAGCAACTGCCGTGGATCACCGAGCGGCCGTTGGTGGCGGTGGCCAGTCATTGCCATTTCGACCACATCGCCGGGCATCACGAATTCCCTGAACGGCTGGTGCACCCGGCTGAAGCGGACATTCTCGCCGCGCCGGACGGCGACAACGATTTGAGCAAAGCCTTTGTCGGCGATGACATGTTCGAAGCCCACCCCGATTGCCCGTTGTGCTACGCCGAATACCGGGTCAAAGCCGCGCCGGCCACGGGCATGATTGAAGAAGGCGATGTGCTGGATCTGGGGGATCGCGTGCTGCAAGTGCTGCACACACCGGGGCATTCACCGGGCGGCATCAGCCTCTACGAAGCGGCGACCGAGACGCTGTTCAGCGGCGACATCATTTACGACGGGCCGCTGATCGAAGACGCCTACCACTCCAACCTCGACGACTATGCCCGCAGCCTGCAACGCTTGCGCGCGTTGCCGATCCGTACCGTGCATGGCGGGCATTTCGGCAGTTTTTCCGGGGAACATTTGCGCACGATGATTGACGAGTGGCAGCGCTTGCACGGCTGAAGCCTGCTGTACTCATGCGCAGGGAAAAYAACAATAACGCCCTTGAAGAATTTCCATGAAAAGAGCCGTCGTGCGTGCCGCCGTTCACCAATTCATCAGCCGGTTACTGGAAGGTCGGCAAGACTTCGACGACAACGCCAGTCTGGCGCAATTGGGTCTGGATAAAGCGGATATCGAAGATCTGATCTTCCATCTGGAAGATGAGCTGGGGTTGACGGCGTTTACCGCCGAGGAAGACCAGATGCTCAAGACCGCCAGGACGGCGAATGACTTGAGCCGGTTTTTGATTGAGATCGGGCGGCATTGAGTGTGCCCGGTCTCAGGAACGCATCTGAACCCTGTAGCAGCTGCCGAGCACCGCGAGGCTGCGTTCGGCGCAAGCCACATTCAGACGAAGCCGTCGGTGGGTTCAGATCCTGCGTGCAGGGATTGCGACTGCTGCGCAGCCGAACGCAGCCTCGCAGGCTCGACAGCTGCTACACCGGCCGCATCGCCATTACCGGCGGCGTGGCTGGCGTCGGCGCTGTTCGTCGTCCGTACGGATGGGCACAGGTTGCAGAGGCGGTTCGATCAAACCAAGTGCGACACCCAGGTCATGCAGCCAGTTTTGGATTTTCTCTTTCATGGTGCCCCCTTCAGGGTAGTGCCGAGCGACCGGAATTCTGAGGCCGCTTCGCACTGATAATAGTCCGAAGTCCTACGCAATGCTCATCAAAAGTAGCAATGATCTGTTACTGAATTGAACAGAATACCTGACCGATCGTTCAAGCCAGCGCCTGCGCTGGAACCGGCGCCAACGGATAGACCGTCTGCTGCTGCTCGATCCACGCGTTCAAGTTGGCCCCGACCATCCCCTTGCGCCACATCAGCCACGTCGTCGCACGGGCGAACGGCTCGGCCAGCGGATGCACCGCGACGCTTTCACGGCCCGGCAGGCTGGCGAGCATCGATTCGGACATCAACGCCACGCCCGAGCCGGCAATCACGCAGGCAAGCATGCCCGGATAGGATTCGATCTCCATCGCCCGGCCCATGGCGGCACGGTCATGCGCGAACCAGGCCTCCAGGCGCATCCGGTAGGAACAGCCCTGGCGAAAGGTGAACACCGAGCGCCCTTCCACATCCAGCGCACTGTGCACCGGCGGGTGATCGGCCTCTGTGATCAGCACCAGCCGTTCGTCGCACAAGGGCACACCGTCCAGCCCAGCAAGCTCCAGCGGGCCATCCACCAGCGCTGCGTCAAGCCTGCCGGTCAGCAAGCCTTCAAGCAGTTCGCCGCTCGGCCCGGATTGCACTTGCAGGTTTACCGCCGGGTAGGTGCGGTGGTAACGCGCCAACAATGGCGGCAGATGAATCGCCGCCGTGCTGTACATGGTGCCAAGCACGAAGTCCCCCGCCGGTTGCCCGCCTTGCACTGCCGCCTGGGCTTCGTCGTGCAGGTTGAACAGCTTGGCGGTGTAGTCCAGCAGGACTTTTCCCGCAGGCGACAACTGCAAACGCTGACGCTCGCGGAGGAAGAGTTCTACGCCGAGTTGCTCCTCAAGCTGTTTAAGCCGCGTCGACAGGTTGGACGGCACCCGGTTCATACGTTCGGCGGCACGGGTAATCGAACCCTCCTGTGCCACGGCCTGGAAGATCCTCAGTTGGCTGAATTCCACGATATTCTCCAATACAGAACAAGTTGCTCACTATTATTCATTTTTAAAGAAAGTCAAACAGCCCTAGCCTGACGGTCATTGATCTCCGATTGGAACTCAGGCTATGTCCCCTCTGATTCGCTTGTCCGCCAGTTTTATCGCCCTGATGATGGCCATGGGCATCGGGCGCTTTGCCCTCACCCCGCAAATGCCGCACTTACTCAGCGAAGGTCAGATCGACTTGACCGCGGCCGGGCTGATCGCCGCAGCCAATTACCTTGGCTACTTCCTCGGCGCGCTGGATGCCATGTTCTCCCGCCGGCCGACGCAAGTCCGTCAGCGTCTGCTGGGAGGGTTGTGGCTCTGTGTGCTGCTGACCCTGGCGTCGTTCTGGGCCAACGGGTTCTGGTCGCATTTGCTGCTGCGCTTCGGCACCGGCGTGGCCAGCGCCTGGGTGTTGGTCATGATCACCGCGCTGAGCCAGCCATTGGCGGCAGCGGCCGGGCGTCCACGATTGGGCGCCCTGGTATTTGCCGGACCGGGTCTGGGGATTTTTCTCACGGGTTTATTGGCCTTGGGGTCGAACTTGATGCAGCAGACTTCCGCCACGTTATGGCTGGTGTATGCCGGTGTTGCGCTGGTGATGCTGCTGGGGATTCTGCCGTTCCTTCCACAACCTGCGCCCACCGTGAGCACGGTGCAAAACCCGGCCCCTTCTGGCAATCAGGGTATCGCTCGATTGGGCCTGATTTATGGCTTGTACGGTCTGGGCTACATCATCCCCGCCACTTTCCTCTCACAAATGGCCAACGCGCAGTTTCATGGGCAATGGCAGGCTGACCTGTTCTGGCCATGCTTCGGCCTGGCGTCGGCGGTCGGCGTAGTGCTGGTGAGCCTGCGTCGACAATCCATGAATGGCACCCGCCACTGGCTGATGATCACTTTGTGGCTGCAAGCTGTCGGGGTCTTCGCTTGCCTGTTGGGCAGCGGTGCGGGGTTGGCGCTGGGCGTGTTGCTGTGCGGCACGCCGTTCCTGGCCTGCATGCAACTGGTGATGCAACGCTCCCGCGAACTGGCCCCCCATGCCACCCAGCGCAACGCCGGGATGCTGACCGCGTGCTTCGCCGTCGGTCAACTCGCCGGGCCTTTGCTGGCCGCGCTCAGCAGCCATTTCAGCGGGGGTTTGCAGCCAGCGCTGGTGTTCGCCGGTGCCGGGCTGGTCGTTGCGGGGGGATTGTTACTGCGTCCGGTCAGTGCTGCCCAAGGGCTTTGCGCAACCGACGGCGCACCCACTGCTCAGCGCTGACAAACGTGATGCCGAGCAGCACCAGCACCGCGCCAATGACGAAATTGAGGCTCAGCTCTTCACCCAGCAACACCACACCGAACGTGACGCCGAACAGCGGCGTCATGAACGAAAACACCGCCAGGTTCGCCGCCAGATAACGCCGCAACAGCCAGAACCAGGTCAAGTAGCTGAAGAACGACACCACCAGTCCCTGGAACAACACACTGGCCACCGCCACGGGGGTCAGGCTGACGTGAGTAACCTGACCACTCAGGATGGCGATCAGGATCAGGCCAACAAAACCGACGATCAATTGATAGAACAAGGTGAGCGTCACCGGCGCTTCCGACAGCCGCGAAGCGCGCACCACCACCGTGGTTGCGCCCCACGCTGCGCCGGCCAGTACGCCCAGCGCATCGCCCATCAACATGCGGTGATCAAGGTTGTCCCAGGACACACCACCGGCAAACGCGATGGCGATTCCGACGAAGGCGAGGAAAATCCCCAGCCACTGCACAGGCCTTAAACGTTCACTGGGTAACAACCAGTGAACGCCCAGCGCGGTGAAAATCGGTGCGGTGTAAAGGAACACCGACATGTGCGCCGCCGTGGTCAGTTGCAAACCTTCGGAGATGAAGAAGAACTCCAGACCAAACAGCACACCGGCCAGCAAACCACCGCGCCAGGTCGTGCCGACCTGATCCCAGCCGCCCTTCCAGCAGATCAGCAATCCTACGAGCAATGCGGAAATGCCTGACCGCCCCGCCGCCTGCATGACTGGCGCGATGTCGGGTGCCGCCCACTTGATCATCACCTGCTGCACGCCCCAGATCAGGCACAACCCGATCATCACCTGCAGGGCAAACCCGTCGGCGCTACGCCGGCTGGCGCTCACCGTGACACCTCGACAACACAATCCATGGCAGAAACTCGGCAGTAGAATACGAAAGCCCGGCGCTGACCCCCTGTAGCAGCTGTCGAGCCCCAGCGAGGCTGCGTCCGGCTGCGTCCGGCTGCGTAGCAGTCGTAAATCCTGTACACGCGGACTTTCTGAAACACCGCATCGTCTGAAATTACGGCCGCTTCGCAGCCGGACGCAGCCTCGCTGGGGCTCGACAGCTGCTACGGGCAGGACGGGCGGTGCGGGGTCAGCTTAGTTCAATGCGATCCGCGTGAATCACGATCTGGCCATTCTTGTACAACGCACCGATGGCCTTTTTGAAGTTGCCTTTGCTGACGCCAAACATGCTGCTGATCACCGTTGGATCGCTTTTGTCGCTGACGGGCAGGCTGCCGTTGTTTTCACGCAACTTGGCCAGGATCTTCGAGTTGAGACTGGTCGCAGCTTCTTCACCCACCGGTTGCAGGCTCAGGCTGATCTTGCCGTCGGCACGGACTTCTTTGATAAAGCCCTTCTCTTCTTTGCCGGCACGCATGAACTTGAAGATTTCGTTCTTGTGGATCAGGCCCCAGTGCTTGTTGTTGATGATTGCCTTGAAGCCCATGTCGGTCGCTTCGGCCACCAGCAAATCAACTTCCTGGCCCGGGGTGTAGTTGGCCGGGGTCTTGTCCAGGTAGCGATCCAGACGCGCGGTCGCGGTGATGCGACGGGTGTGCTTGTCGAGGTAGACATGCACCACCACATACTCACCGGCGGTCATCTGACGTTTTTCCTCGGAGTACGGCAGCAGCAGATCCTTCGGCAAACCCCAATCCAGGAAAACGCCGATGCTGTTGACTTCAACGACTTTCAAACTGGCGAATTCACCGACCTGAACTTTCGGCTTTTCCGTAGTTGCAATGAGTTTGTCATCGCTGTCCAGATAAATAAAAACGTTGAGCCAGTCTTCATCTTCGCTTGGAATAT
Organism: Pseudomonas sp. P1_F1_2; assembly: GCF_056405815.1. Classification (NCBI taxonomy): domain Bacteria; kingdom Pseudomonadati; phylum Pseudomonadota; class Gammaproteobacteria; order Pseudomonadales; family Pseudomonadaceae; genus Pseudomonas; species Pseudomonas sp. P1_F1_2. The sequence goes on from NZ_JBFUBK010000103.1 coordinate 19,534, forward strand.
CTTTGGGAATATAACGATTAGGCAAAAGGATTTCGCCATCCGCCCCACCGTCAAGATATAAACCGAAGTTAGTGTGTTTAACCACTTGCAAACTGTTGTAACGCCCGACTAAAGCCATTTCAAATACCCTCATTACGTGGGCGGCATTCTACCCGGTTTTGCGGGCGACGTTCGGTGGCCGGCCCGGTGGCGAAAGAAAATACTCTGCGAGCTTTGATTTTCCTGGGGGGTTGCCCCGATGGGCGTGCCGCTCGTCAGCCCGACAGGGTAATTTTGCCCTCTCCAAGCCCCCTCCAGGAACGGCCTCTTTTGAGCAGAAGTTCTTAGTTAAAACAGCGGGTTATAGACCTATTACAGATCACCGCCCGGGATAAATTCCGGCCTTGCGATGTGTATTTCGAGGGGATATTAGCCAAGCAATTGTCAAGTATTTCCTGTACGATGCCTGGCCAAGTTAATTTTCTACAGGTTAATGGCCGCCATGCGTGTAAAAGCATCCAACAGCAAAGCAAAGCCAGCTCCAGCCGTTGAAACCAGCGAATCGATCAACAGCCAGATCGCTGCGTTCCTCAAGTCCGGCGGTGAAATTCAGCAAATTGCCAAAGGCGTCAGCGGCCAGACGTTCGGCCCGTCCAAGCAGATCACTTTGGGCAAGAAGTAACACCCCCGCAGCAACTGGTCCATAGGCGCTTTGAGCTTCGAAGCGCTTGGACTGGAACCCTCCCGCAACACCCCGATACTCCCATCCTTCCAAAAATCGACGAACGGCCCACCATGCCGAGCATTCGCCGGTATCCTTGCACACGTCTAGAACAAGCGTTTCGGTAGGTTTTCGATTCCTGCTCCTCGCTGTCAATGGAGTGACGCATGCTCAAACCCTCTTATTTATTACTCAGTCTCCTGTTGTCGAGTTCGCTCGCCAATGCACAAATCTTTCAGCGTGAACTGGGCGATTTCGACCTCAAGCTCGGCACCACGCCCAGCCGCAGCATGGCCCAAGGGTTGGTCAAACCATCCAGCTCCGGCTCATTCCATGGTGGCCTCGACCTGACGCACGACAGTGGTTTTTACGTCGGCCAATGGGCACCGAGCATGGGGTTAAGCCCGGGCAAGAACCTTGAAGTCGAATCCTACGTCGGGTTTAAACAACCCTTCGATCAAACCCTCGGCTACGAAGTCGGCATGATCCACTACAGCTATCCGAAAGTGGACACCCTCGACAGCCAGGAACTCTTCGGCGGCCTGACCCTGCTCGGCAGTCGCTTTGGGGCGGCCTTCAGCAACGACCCCGACAAACTGAACCAAACGTTGTTTGCCGACCTCAGAGGCAACCAACCGTTCGGCATCGGGATCAGCATGAAATACACCACCCACCAGCTCTACACACCAGTGACGGTCGACGGTGGGTATGTCGGCAGTTTTACCGACTGGTCGGTGCAACTTTCGCGGCCGTTCATGGGCATCGACCTGGACCTGATCTACAGTGACTCTAACCTCAGCGGCAGCCAGTGCTCGGCCTATTCCGGGCACAACAGCCAATGCGACGGGCTGGTCACCCTCAAGGCCGAACACGCGTTTTATTGAGCGGCTGAACGGCCAGGCTCATCCAGCGTTCACATGAGAACTACGCATTCGCAAGGATCCGCCCATGTCGTACTGGCCAGTTCGTTTCGCCACGTTGATCATCCTGGTCCTCGCCCTCGGCGCGTGCAGCCGAATGGGCCTGGCCTACCGCAATCTCGACGTGATCATTCCGTGGACGCTCAACGACTACCTGGACATGAACAGCGAGCAAAAAGGCTGGTTCAACGAGCGCCTCAAGGAACACCTGAGCTGGCACTGCACCACGCAACTGCCGGGCTACCTGGATTGGCTGGACCGCTTGCAGACCATGGTCGAAACCAACCAGGTCACCGACGCAGCTCTGCAAGCCCGCACGCAGGAAGCCAAAGCCGCCATCGCCCAGACCGCCCGGGAAATCACCCCGTCGGCCATCGAGTTGTTGCAGGGGCTGGATGACAAACAAGTCGCGGAAATGAACGATGCCTTTGCCAAGGATCAGCGCAAACGCCAAGAGGAATACCTCAAACCGTCCCTGGATCAGCAGATCAAGCAGCGTGCCGCCCGTATGGAGAAGCGTCTGGATGACTGGCTTGGTCCGCTGAGCCCCACCCAGCAACAACGGGTGCTCACCTGGTCGAAAGCCCTGGGTGATCAGAACACGCAATGGATCGCCAACCGCGCACATTGGCAGACGCAGTTCAGCGCAGCCGTTGCCCAGCGCCATAGTGCGGATTTCCCACAGCGAGTCGAGACGCTTCTGGTCAATCGCGAGAGCTTGTGGACGCCGGCTTATCGTCAGGCCTACGCCAATACCGAAGCCCAGGCGCGGGGATTGATCGTGGATCTGATGGCCGAGAGCACACCGACCCAGCGTCAGCGGTTATTGAAAAAGATTGAAGGTGTGAGGAAAGACTTCAACGACCTCAAGTGCCTGAAGGCCGCCAAACAAACTTAACCCCACCCTGTGGGAGCGAGCTTGCTCGCGATTGCGGTACATCAGTCACCTCATAGTACTGACACACCGCAATCGCGAGCAAGCTCGCTCCCACAGGGTTATGCGCTGTCTTCAGGCAATCTGCGCTTTAGACGCGACGTGATCAAACGTCAATTCATCCAGCGCATCGTCCTGCTCATCCAGCACCTGCCGCGGATGGTCATTGCCCGGAATGCTGCTGTCGATCAGGCTTAATAAGCTGGAGCCGCGCGGGGTCAAGATGTAATTCGAACCGGTGCCGCCCTGCTCCTCAGGCCGAGGCTCGATGTAGCCTCGTAGCAGAAGTAACTTTTCGTACTCGCCCGCCACCGCTTTCAGGTGATCCAGGTTTTCCGTCTGTTCGCCCTCCGCCGTTTTTTGTGCCACGTACTGCTCGGCATAGGGCCGCGGCGTGAAACTGCTGGCGCCGTTCTGCACTTCGTGCAGCAAGCGTTCAATCAAATCCCAGTTATAAGTCGTCATCCTGATTCAACCTCCGGACCGCGTGATTCAAAGGGCCTTCTTAGGTTGTGACCGGTGCCGCGCGCAGCCGTTCAGCCGAGGTCTTGAACAGCACCGACCGGCGGTATGTCGAATCGGGCGCAGGCCAAACGACTAGGCTGTGTAAGTCACCTCCCCGCCCCCCGCAGGAGAAAAGCCAATGAACATTCAGAATCACCCCGTCGTGTCCCGCGAAGAATGGCTCGCCGCGCGCAAACAACACCTGGCCCACGAAAAAGCCTTCACCAAGGAACGCGACAAACTCAGCGCCGAACGCCGCGCCTTGCCCTGGGTGAAAATCGACAAGGATTACCACTTTCAAGGCCCCCACGGCGAACTGAAACTGGCCAACCTGTTTGGCGGCCGCAGTCAATTAGTCATCTACCACTTCATGTTCGCCGACGGATGGGACGAAGGCTGTCCCGGCTGCTCGTTCCTGTCTGACCACATCGACGGCGCCAACCAACACTTGGCGCACCATGACATCGCCGTCGTGGCGGTTTCCCACGCCCCCTTCGCCGAATTTCAGGCCTTCAAACGGCGCATGGGCTGGAAATTCGACTGGGTGTCGTCAGAGGGTTGCGATTTCAACTACGACTTTGGCGTCACCGCCCGAGCCGAAGAGGTGGCGGCTGGCAAAGCTACCTACAACTACGAAAAAACTGACGGCGCCGAAGAAGAACTCCCAGGCTTGAGCGTGTTTTATCGCAATGAAGCCGGCGATATTTTCCACACCTATTCCACCTATGCCCGAGGCCTGGACCTGCTGGTCGGCGCCTACAACTACCTCGACCTCACGCCCAAGGGCCGCAATGAAGAAGAGATCATGGAATGGGTGCGGCATCACGACCGCTACGAAGACAAAGCCGCAGCTGCCTGCTGCCATGGTGGCTAGATCACAACACCGAGTTGCGCCCATCGCGAGCAGGCTCGCTCCGACATTGGATTTGCATACGCCACCAATCCCCTGTGGGAGCTTGATGCCCCCCGCCTTGTTGGTCAGGTTATTGGTGGCGAGCAAGTCCAACCGTTCCCCCACCTCCACCAACCCGCTGCTGACCAGGTCTTTTTTGGCAGTCGCTTCCAGATTCTGGCTGGCGCGCAGGGTACCGGCGTTGTTCAGGTCTTTGCCCGCGATCAGGGTCACGTCGCTGCCCTGGATCAACGCGCCGTTGGCGGCGAGGCGGTTGTTGGCGTTGGCCAGGTACAGCACCGGCACCAGGACTTTTTCGCCATTCACTTCGTGCTCTTCGAGCCAGACGATRTCGTGGGTCAGKGCCGCGACCTGTTGTGCGGTGAGGGTGACGCCGAGGCTGAGGTTCAACGCGTCCTTGCTGGCGATGGCGTTGTTCATCAGATACTTGAAAACCGCCTCGTCCGAGGTCTGGCCGTCGATGAAGCGYTGGCCGGTGCGGGCGACCACGGCTTGCTGGATCAKTTTCTGTTCGAAGAGGCCATCGCCCAGGCGCTTGGCGCTTTGATCAGGGTTGTAACCCAAGCCTTGGAGCAGGTAGTCCGAGCTCATGAATTGCTTGAGGTCGGTGAGGACCGGGTTGGTTTCGATCAGGTATTTGTGCGGCTGGGATTTGCCGGCGTTGCTGGGCAGACCTTGGACACGGTTGATCGTAAAGGTCCTACACCAACCTCGGAATCAGGCACCTTGCACCGCTGGAACGATGAAGCTTATAGTCCGCCCGTCGTCAACATGGCGACCGGGTTTGGCGACCTGACGAACGAGTGCGAGAGCTGTCTGCTTATTTGCAGGCGCCTTCGCATCCGCAAAACTGTTTTTATGGCAGTTGTGCGCGGGAGACCTTCGGGTCTGCCGGTTACTCGTTTCCGGTTCGCCAACCTGCGTACAGCTGCCACCCCATTTCGTTTGGCGACGATCTGCTGGCAGTCTCAGCAAACTAAACGAGGCTTCAACTATGGATAGATACATGCCCCTCACCGGAATCGACCTGATCCCGGCTTCTCTGCTCATCGACACCCAAGCGCCACTCGACGTGCTACAGGCGATGGCGGATTACCGCATTCGCACGGTTACCCAGGTATTGGAGAACATCGCCTTTCGTGCCGAGATTGGTTGCGACACGGTAGTGCTTTCAGACTTTTCCAAACTGCTGGCCATTCCGTTGCGCGATGGCTGTGATTTGATGGATGTGATTGGCCGGCGGTTGCGGGCGCAGCCTGCGGAGTGAATGAAAACGGGCGACCTGTAGGTCGCCCGTTTTATATGGTTCATACAAAAAACCTGACAGTCTCGGTTCTTTGATTTGTCGTACGAAAAATCGGAGATTTTTCAGGGAGAGATTTATTTTCTGGGCACAGGCAATAAATAAATTCGTCCCCTTTTATCTACTTTTCTCTGAGTCAAAACCGAGTTCGGCACTTCTTTTGCACAATCTACATAGCTTTAATCTCTGAAATCAGAGCCAAAAGCTCAGACTCAGTCAACTCAAATTCCTCACCTTCCTCCATTGCCATCAATGTGAGGAGTGCTCGATCCATGAGGGCAGTGACTTCTAAGCCATGGTTTTGATAGATTTCAAATGCCACTTTAGAAATCCTAAAGACATCGAAACCATTAACCAGTGCCTTTTCTAAATCTAAAGCAAGGTCGGCTTGTGAGTACATTATTCCCAACGCTTCAATTCTGCACCTGTCGGTGAAAAAGTGAAAAAGGGGACAGATTTATTTCCTGGCCAATCCCTCCCCTTTTCCGTGACCATCTTTTTGCACCATCAAATTATCGGGGCAAAAACTCTCTCTTAGTTTTTTCACAACTTGGCTCATGGCTACAAGCGGGTCAACACCATCTTGAGAGTAAATACTGCAAGAAGCCATATCTTCCGGATAATCAAAGTCCGCATAGACTTCCTGAAGCCTATTTATTTTATTTTCGTCATTATCATTCGACGCTTCAATACAAAGCAGGAAAGCTAAACGCCACTTATCCATTTCGGCAACATAATTCGTCATCTCCGTTTGTTTTGAGATAACCTCAAGAAGCTCTTCATCGCTTAAGTATTCACCTCCAGCAATGATGGCGACACTTTCGCTTTCGCAACCGTTTAAAAGCTGACTCATGGCATATTCAAAAATATCTTCTCGCCTTATCCAGCGCTTTCTAAATCCCAAAAAAATGGTTGACCAACAATCCAAACCCAAACTAATCAATACACCAAGTGGAGACATTACTTCCTCCTTATTTTTTCGGAATCTGGTTGGGCAGGCCAGTTACTTGACCGCCGGGGATAAAACGTCGATGAGTCACGTTGCCTTCATCAACAATCCATTCAAAAACTCCACCAACTCCGTTATTGCTGCCTTCGACTTGTCTTAACTCGGACACTCTCACCACCTCGCCACCAGGTCCTTTGGTTGGTATCTCAAACTTAGCTGCTTCACCAGCATAGTTATCAATTAAGTGAAAAAAGGGGACAGATCTATTTTTCTGGTTTGTCCCGCCCTGAATAAGGTTTACACCTTCTGATCTTTATGGGACATGGCAAGCAAATAGATCTGTCCCTTTTTCTGATCCTTTTTCTTGATCTGTAATTTAAGTCTAGCAGCATTAGCCGCGCTGCTCGCTCCTGACTCAGCAATAGCAGGAACGCCCTTTGCACCGAAGGCAAATTAAAAGCCATGCTGATTAAACTTACTGAACTATCCACTCCACCTCAAAATCAACTAGCTGAGCCTGAAGCCCTGCCTCATTCTCGAACCAGTAGTCAAACCCTTCAATATCACTTTTCTTCAAGTAAAGATAATACCCGCCAGTGTCGCCATCACGGTCGTCCGCAACAACAATTTCCCACCCAGAATATTCGCCAGTGACAACAATACCCTTCCCAACGATAGACATATCCATATCCTAGTCCGCATAGGGAACATGATTGTTAGAAATATATTTTCCAGTCACAGGGTCTTTAACTCCGAAATGTACATGCGGAACTCCCGGGGCGTGTGCTCCTGATATAGATCCTGAGTCGATACGGAACTCCTTGGCGCCATCAGCGCTGTGAAACACCCCAGAGCCGGGCTTACCGATTTCCCTGTACTCGGGGCCGAGATATTTTTGCCCTGCTGATAGGGCCTCATCGGTTGTGAGCGTCATAGAGCTCGTGAAATTTTTCTTACCAGATAGAGTTTCATTGATAACTTGATCTACACGCTGCCCAGCACCTGCTTCCAGTTGAATCTGCTTTTCAGCACTAACAAAGGTTTTCCAGTTTTCAGTAGGACCAGCTAGTGGAGTGCGTGGAGTAGCAGTAGCTTTTGCACCAACTATAACTGACTCTTTTGCAAACCACGACCCCGCCTTCCCTAGTAACGCAGCCAACCCTAATCCGGAAAGCTCTCCCGCAGTGAAGGCGCCCCACGCCTTGACGAACTCGTTTGCAGGCAGGACGCCATCAAAACCTTGCCCTTGAGCCAGTGCCAATTGCGTTTGGGCAATTTCTTCTGCTGAGGCTTTATTTTGCCGCATGAATTCCGTGAGGGACGTTGCTGCTTGTCCATACTCCGTCAAACCTGGCGGCATGTGAATTTCAAAATTGTACTGCGTAGCATTGTTGGCAACCCATGCCCCACTTTGCAGCGTTTCTGCATTCCCCCCTTGAGTCGACGCCGCCAGTACCCCGACGATCTGAGATGCCATGGAACGCAAATCAGGGTCGCCAGCAACCAATTTATTCAGGTCTACGATGAGGGCTTCATTCGCACCTGCTGYCAAGGCGCCCGTTGTAAAATCACCACCCGATATTTCTGAAAGCAACCCACCGACCATCGCGTGTATCGCGATTTTCTGAACAGATCCGTCGGCATAGGCTTTCGTATAGTCACCGACCGCGTTGAAACTGGCTGCCGCCAATGTATTGAACAGAGCTGTTTTCAATACATCACTGACACTGACGTCCTGCCCCAACGCCTTGCCCAGCAGTGCTGAAGTCCCACCTTGCAGCACTTGGCTTGAAGCAAACTGACCGACGCCCGTCCAGGTGTTCAGTGGGGGGCCAGTGACTTTGCCAGTGAAGGAGTTTGTAGTCGTCCCAGTCAAATCATTGATGTAAGCGGCCGTGAAACCCGCCGTCACACCTGAAATCACATAGCCTTTTAGCGCATCCGAGGACGTCACATCCTTGAATACAGCACCAAGATTCCCTCCATTGTTGATAAAACTGGTCGTCGCATTTGTCGCAGCACCCGTAGCCACCGCAGCAAGACCTGCGGCCCCAACGGTCCCCATACTGGCAAAAGCCGTCAGTGCAGCAGGGCCGACAATGGCCGCCATGACAATCGCAATGATTATCTGAGAAGCCGGACCAAGCCCCGAGTTCTCGTACTTGAACGACTCGTGGATTTCCTTGACCAACTGCCAATCGACATCGCCCCGAGCTTCGGCTTGCTTCAGCCAAGCCAGTTGCGGATCGGCCTGGACCATCGCATCAATGGTCTGACTGACGCTTTGCTGATCGACCTGTTTGATGTCGATTTTCAGGCCATCCACAGCCTTAATCACGATGTTGCCTTTAGCAATCATCTGGGTCTGGCGCAGTGTCTCGTCGGTATTGCCCTTGCCTTTCGATGAGGTCCAGAAGGCGTCGCCATCACTCTTGGTATGGCTTTCGTCATGCAGGTCCTTCACCCCTTCAAAAATGATCGCCCCACCACTGTCCAGCGTGATGTCCTTGCCACTCTCCAGCTTCGCCACCTGATAGCGCTGATCCCCACCACTGGACAACGTCAAGTCGCCACCGGACTTAATCTGCGTACCGATGTGGGTGACCTGCGTCACCTCATCGTGCTGGGTCTTTTTACTGCCCCAGCTGCCACTTTTTTCCATGTCATACAGCGAGTAATCACGGTCCTGTGCGGCCAGCAGTTGCAGGTCGCCGTCGGCATGCAGGTAGGCTTCTTTGCCGGCGCTGATGTCGCTGGCGATCAGGGTCATGTCCTTGCCGGACTTGAGGGTGAGTTTGCCGCCTGCATCCAGTGAGGTGCCGATCTGACTGACGTGGTCTTCCTGGCGGGTTTCCTTTTTGTCCTTGAAGTAGCTGTGCTGTTCGTCGGCGGCGGTGGCGAACAGCAGGTCGCCCTTGGCGTCCATCGTCACGTCGCCTTTGGCGTCGAGCTTGCTCGCCACCACGGTTACGTCGCCGCCGGCATTGACGGTCAGGTCACCGCCCGCACTGACGCTGGCGCCGTGCTGGGTGAGGGTTGAGTCGAGGAAGTCGGTACGGCTGTCGGAGTGGCGTTCTTCCACGGCGGTGATGCTGACGTCGCGCTTGGCATTGATGGCCATGTCGCCACCGCTTTTCAACACACCACCGGTATTGAGAACGTCGCGCCCGGCGTTGATCACCAGTTTGTTGGCGGCCTCGATGCGGGCGGCGCTGTCCACGAAGTCGCGCGCGTGGCTGTAGTCGCCGACGCTACTGTCGTGGGAGGTCACTGTGCGCTCGTTGACGACGTCGCCGTTCGTGGCGCTGAGCGTTACGTCCCGCCCGGCAATGATGCCCCCCGCCTTGTTGGTCAGGTTATTGGTGGCGAGCAAGTTCAACCGCTCCCCAGCCTCCACCAGCCCGCTGCTGACCAGGTCTTTTTTGGCCGTTGCCTCCAGGTTCTGGCTGGCGCGCAGGGTGCCGGCGTTGTTCAGGTCTTTGCCCGCGATCAGGGTCACGTCGCTGCCCTGGATCAACGCGCCGTTGGCGGCCAGGCGGTTGTTGGCGTTGGCCAGGTACAGCACCGGCACCAGGACTTTTTCGCCGTTCACTTCGTGCTCTTCGAGCCAGACGATGTCGTGGGTCAGTGCCGCGACCTGTTGTGCGGTGAGGGTGACGCCGAGGCTGAGGTTCAACGCGTCCTTGCTGGCGATGGCGTTGTTCATCAGATACTTGAAAACCGCCTCGTCCGAGGTCTGGCCGTCGATGAAGCGCTGGCCGGTGCGGGCGACCACGGCTTGCT
>NZ_JBFUBK010000104.1:0-22055 GCF_056405815.1 Pseudomonas sp. P1_F1_2
TCCCTAGTCCCTAGAGGCATTCCCACGCGGAGCGTGGGAACGATCACGCCGACGCTGCATCAGCCGTCGGCGTTTGAAACCTTGAAAGGGTTTACGTCGCGAATCAGAACGCTGGCAGAACGGCGCCGCTGTACTTCTTCTCGATGAAGGCTTTCACTTCAGGGCTGGTCAGGGCCTTGGCCAGTTTCTGGATGGCATCGCTGTTCTTGTTGTCCTCACGGGCAACCAGGAAGTTCACGTAAGGCGAATCGGCGCCTTCGATCACCAGTGCATCCTTGGTCGGGTTCAACTTGGCTTCCAGCGCGTAGTTGGTGTTGATCATGTCCAGATCAACCTGATCCAGCACACGCGGGAGCATGGCCGATTCCAGTTCCTTGAACTTGAAGTTGTGCGGGTTCTTGGCGATGTCTTTCGGGGTCGCCAGGGCGTTCTTCGGGTCTTTCAACTCGATCAGGCCAGCCTTCTGCAGCAGGATCAGCGCACGGCCGCTGTTGCTGCCTTCGTTCGGGATGGCAATGGTCGCACCGTCTGGCAGTTCGGCCAGGGTTTTGTATTTCTTCGAGTAGCCACCGAACGGTTCAACGTGAACACCTTGCACGGTCACCAGGTACTTGGCTTTGTCGTCCTTGTACTTACCTTCGTTGAAGCTATTGAGGTATGGCAGAGTCTGGAAGTAGTTGGCATCCAGGCGCTTTTCGCCAACCTGTACGTTCGGCTGAACGTAGTCGGTGAAGACTTTGATTTCCAGGTCCACGCCTTCTTTGGCGAGGGTTGGCTTGATCAGCTCCAGAATCTCGGCGTGTGGAACCGGGGTAGCCGCAACTACCAGTTTCTCGCCAGCCTGGGCCAGGCCCGCAGTCAGGGCAGCCGCCAGAGCGGTGAACAACAGAACCTTTTTCATGCAGTGTCCTTATCGAAAATCACGGTCGTCATCGACGACGGCTAAATACAAGTGCCAGTGAAGTGCTATCGCTGGCGTGACGCGGACAATACCGGGATTTTTTATTCCCGAATAATATCTTTTATTCACTTTCATATTCCATTTTGCTCATACAGATCCGTGCAGCGTCTGCGTCAGGCTTTCCAGCAAACGCTTAAGCGCGGAACGCTCGGCTGCGCTGCCGTTTTCAATCAGTTGAGCCGCTTGCTGTTCGATCTGCGCCAGCGATTCTGGCGCTTCCGGCAAATTCAAATGCTCCGGCAAAATCTCGTCGCCGGTGCTCACCAACAATGCAAAGTGAATGATGTTTTCCAGCTCTCGGGTATTTCCCGGCCAACTGTGCCGCTCCAGCACACGCTGCGCGGTTTCACTGATCAACGGCACCGGCAGATCGAGGCGCTGGCTGTAGATGCCGAGGAAATACTCGGCCAGCGGCAGAATATCGCCCACGCGGTCACGCAATGCCGGCAGCTCCAGATGACCTTCGCTGAGGTAGTGATAAAGCCGCTCGTGGAATTTCCCGGCGGCTACGGCCTGGGCCAGATCTATGCTGGTCGCGGCGACCAGGCGCACGTCCACCGGGCTCGGTTGATGTGCGCCGACGCGGATGACTTCGTGGTTCTCAAGCGCGGACAACAATTTGATCTGAATCGGCAGCGGCAAATCGCCGATTTCATCCAGATAGAGCGTGCCGCCATTGGCCGAGCCGAACCACCCGGCGCGGCTGCTGGCCGAACCGCTGAAGCTGCCGGCGGCATAGCCGAACAATTCGGCATCGGCGTAAGTCGGGCTGATCGCGCCGCAATTGACCGACACGAACAAGCCGCCGCGATCACTGGCGCGATGGATATGACGCGCCAGCAATTCCTTGCCGGTGCCGGTTTCACCGCGGATCAATACCGAGATCGAACGCGGGGCCAGCGCTTCCAGTTCCTGGCGCAATTGCCGCGAACGCGGATCGACGAACACCAGCGCTTTGGCGCGGATGCTCAGGGGACTTTTTTCTGCATCGGGGAAGGTCAGCAGCGGCTGACCGAAGGCTTCAAAACTCATGGCAGACTCCCGCCCAAGGCCGCCGGGAGACGGGTAGGCGTTTTAAAAAAAATAAGGGTTCAAGCGCGGCGCAAGGCGTGGTGTTCCATTCGGTTTTGCAGGCGATAGAGGTACGCAAACCCCTGCTCCCAGCGCTGGTGACCCGACTTCACATTGATATGTCCGGCACCCGATAAAATCCCCGCCTCGGCACCCCAGTTGCGCGCCAGCTCAAGGGCTCGCGACGCACTGACGGCGTTGTCGTTGTCGGAGCTGACGACCTGGCTTGGAAACGGCAACAGGTCAGTGGGAATCGGCGCGAAGTTGCGCAAGGCCGGCGCGCACGCCGGGCGTTCGACATCGGCCGGCGCGACCAGCAAGGCCCCGCGAACCTGACGTAGAAATTGCACGGGGGCAGCCGCTGCCCAGTGGGCGACGGTGATGCAACCCAGGCTATGAGCGATCAGGATCACCGGCGTGCTGTCGGCGACTATCGCCTCGGCCAGCGCCGCGACCCAGTCTTCACGACGCGGCGTCAGCCAGTCGGCCTGCTCCACCCGCGCGCTGTTCGGCAGGCTGTTCTGCCAGTGGCTTTGCCAATGATCTTCCGGCGATCCTTGCCAGCCCGGCACAATCAGGTAGCGAATTGATTCGTTGCGCATGGGGAACTCTCCTGCAGCGTGTCTGTTCGTGGTCGAGTATAGGGAGGAGAGTTATATTCGTTAAGGAATAAGAAGCTATTTATTAATGCATTTATAGAATATGCAGGTTACCAAGAATGGGTCGGCATTTTTCCTGGGCAAAAAAAAGGGCCGCACCCTGCCAAGGAGACGGCCCCGGAAACTCAAAAACCTGTGAAGCGATGATTGTTCGAAACGGTTATCTAATAAAGGAATATTTAATTACTTTATTAGACCCATAAAGAATATGCGTTCAGCGATTCGTGGAACACCCAGCCTCCCTGCTGGTGTCTTAACGTATCGCTCGTTTGGGTCAGATTGATGACGAACGCCAATGCCATCGCTTGTTGCGTGTTTGAATTTCCGATCACAGCCATTACACCTGAGCGGCACGCACCTCTCGCGGCTGCACAGCTTCTTTGCGTGTAAACCGGTTGGCCCGGGCGAATGTGCCGAAATCATTGAACCGCACGCCCATCTCGCGCATCACTTTATGCGCGACCGGCACGGTCATCTGGCGAATGTAAAACGGTTCTTTCACGACAAAGTGATGGATGCCGTGGCTGCTGCCGAAGTTGAAGCAGAACGCCTGCAAGGGCCACAGCCATGCAGCGTTCAGCACTTGGGTTTGCTGAATGACGTTCCCCGGTTCCACGTCACCGTAGTAGTGCATGTTCGAGCTGATGAAGTGCAGGCAGAACGTGCGCAAGACATTCGGGCCGATAATCACCACCGCCGCGATGTCGATCAACTGCATCACCGACAACGTGGTCGCTGACCACTCGATAGGCGCGCCCATCAAAGACGCGATTCCGTTGGCCGCATGGAAGCCGAGAAACACGTACCACGCGCCCCAATGCAGCAGCGCCAGCGGTGCGTAGACCTTCACCGTGCGGTAGAGGATGCTGAATTTTTGCGCCCAGGTCTTGGCCCGTAGCATGCGGATAAACGACGACATGATGTTGTCGCCGATCATCAACAGTCGCGCAACACCCCAAGGCTCGCCGTTGGTGATGGCACGTTCTTCCATGTCGGTTTCAGTGCCGGACACCTTGTGGTGATTGAGGTGCAGATGACGACGGATCCATGGATTGATCGTGCTCGGCCGCGCCAGCCACACGAGCCCCATCATCAGGTTGTGCGGCACCCGCTGTTTGCGAAAGTACATGCTGTGAATCAGGTCGTGTTCCAGCTCGTGGGTCAACGAAGCAAAAAACGCGTTGAGCAACAGGCAGGCCCACCAGGCCATGTGCCCGGTCATGTAGAGGGCCGCCGACCCGATCATCCCGGTCAGGGCGAACGCCAGAATGCCTGCGCCGAGGGCGTCCTGGTGATYGAGTATCGGGTAGCGTTGACGCAATTCGACGCCCTTGGCCAGCACCACTTCACGAATATGTGCTGATCGCTGCGCTGCATTCAGTCGTTGGGGACTTGCAGAAGTACCGTGCATGCTTCCATCCTCTGGTTATTGATGTTCGCATCCTGCCTTGTGACTGTTTACAAGGTGGTAGCCGTGAACGCCAACCTGTTGACCGGAAGCGCCAATCAGCATGACTGAACCGACCTCCCTTGCCAGCTGGACCCGCGCCCTGCGCAAGCAGCTCGATGCCCTGGGCCTCGACAGCACCGCCCTGTGCCACCAGGCGGGGCTCGACCCGCAATTGATGGACGACCCGAACGCTCGTTACCCGTTGTCCAGCACCACACGCCTGTGGGAAATCGCGGTGCAGGTCAGTGGCGATCCGGCGATTGGCTTGCGCGTGTCGCGCTTCGTCAGCCCCACCACGTTTCATGCGCTCGGTTATGCGCTGGTGGCCAGCGGCAGTTTGCGCGAGGTGTTCGAACGCATCGTGCGCTATCACCAAGTGGTCAGCGATGCCCTGGAACTGGAGCTGACCCGTGCCGAAGATTGCTACCGTTTTCGCCTGAAAATTCCGCCCGGCAACCCCGCACCCGCATTCGAAGCCATCGACGCTTTCGCGGCGATTTATGTGCGCACCTGCCGCAATCGTCTGGGCCGCGATTACGCCCCACTGGCGGTGTACCTGCGCCGCCCGGAACCGGCAGATTCACATCAATGGCACAAGGTGTTCCGTTCGCCGGTGTACTTCGGCGCCGATGAAGACCGACTGGAATTTGCCCTCGTCGACTTCGACAGTCACCTGGACGACGCCAACCCGGAGCTGGCCGAGCACAACGAAACCGTGCTCAAGCGAACGCTGGCGCAGCTAAAGCCGCTGACCTGGGAGCGCAAGGTGCGCGATGCCATTGAAGAACAATTACCGGAAGGCGAACCCAGCGCCGAACACATCGCCAAGGCCCTGCACCTGAGCTTGCGCAGCCTGCAACGGCACCTGGCGGACGAAGGTTGCCGGTTCGATACGCTGCTCAATGAAAGTCGCGAAAACCTGGCGCTGTTGCACCTGCGCGACCCGCAGTGTTCGTTGAGTGAAGTCAGTTACCTGTTGGGCTTTGCCGATACCAGCAGTTTCAGCCGCGCGTTCAAGCGTTGGACTGGAATGACGCCGGGGCAGTTTCGGGATGGGTTGCGCTGATCAGCCTTTGACCAGACTGCGCGCAACGCCTGCTTCCCACTGGTCCAACATCCCGGCGCCAACCTCGGCAAATGCGCTGTTTGCCTTGATGTGGTTGCGCATTTCGATCATCGCCAAATCCATCCCATGGACGACTAGTTGCAGCAGTTCGTTGCAGCGCCCTTCGGTCAAGTTGCAGGCCGAGCGGCCAAAGCGCATCAGCACTTTGGGCTGCACGCCGGAAACACCGGAATATTGGCCATAGGTATCCATGAGGTCGTCGAACAAGCCTTGCGTGCCATCGTGAATCAACAGGTCTGCAAGACTGGTTTCGGGAGGCCGGTCGGGCACATTCTGCTCCGGTGTAATGCCTACTCGCCCAAGCTGGTGGGGACCGACAATAGTCAGCAGAGAAAAATCGTCAAATCCTCGAACTGCCTTACTGAAACGACGAGTCAACTCGTCGCGCAAAGCGCCTTCAGGCAAATTCATTTCAAAAAGCGGCGGCACGCCTCGCTCCCACGAGTAACTTTCGAGGCGAACCGGCATCGTCAACGAGACGGCGTTTTCTTCCTGCGTCTCTATCGCATAAGCAAACACAGTGTCGCTGCGAACCTGGCCTCGGCCGAGGTTTCCGACTGCGGTATCGCTGACATTGATTTGCAGCCTGTCCCTTTCCTGCGGTTCATCCATGGAAGTTCACCTTCTTGAGACTGTCGAGCGTGGGGCGCTTCGACTGCAGCGGCACGGCGGTCAGTTCATAACCGAAGCCGTTGAGGATCGCTTCGACCTTGCGCAAACCAATTTCAGAGACGGTATTGTTCTCTATGCCCGAGATCGTAGAACGGCTCATGCCGTACTGCTCTGCCAGCGCCTGCTGGGAGAGCTTTCGCTCTTTGCGTAGCGAACGGATTAGATCACCAAGATTTTTCATACGCCAACCTGCATTCCATACAGTGCAAAAACTACTAACTTGTGTTTATGCATTGTATTTAGTGCAGTTCAGGCACAAAGTTCAGCTCAAATTTTAACCAACTGACAACCATCAGCGCCCGCGATCGCGCCGCAACAACTTGCGCACGCGCGCTACCAGCTCACTCATGGCGAACGGCTTGAGCAAGTAATCATCCTCATGCAACTCCAGGCCGCGCAGACGATCCTCGATGCCGTCCTTTGTGGTGAGGAGCAACACGGGCGTCTCGCCGAGCTTGCGGATCTGTTGCAGCAACTGCCAACCGTTGAGTCCCGGCAGCATCACGTCGAGGATGATCAGCTCGTACTCACCAGACTCGATAAAGCGCCGGCCGTCCATTCCGTTGAGCGCCACATCAACCGAATAACTCGCCTCACTCAGGCCTTTGGCCAGAAGTGCGGCGGTTTCGGGTTCGTCTTCCACTAACAGTACACGCATGGCACACCTCGATAATCGTCATCACAGGCTAGGCGCCTTCGCAGACAAAGCCCACCGATAACGTCGGGTTTCAAACAATCGCCAGCGCCCGCAGCCGCTCAGCGTCCAGAATCTCGATTTCGCCGTACCTCAGATCCAGAATCCCCTGCCCCTGCAACTCCTTGAGAATCTGATTGGTCGTTTGGCGCGACAGCGACAACATCGACGCCAATTGCTCCTGTGGCAGTTGCAGCACACGGCGAGGCGGGGTGATTTCGCCGTAACCGGCAGCGATCATCAGCAAGCGATGCGCCAGCCGTGCCGGTGCCGGCATCAGGCTCAATTGTTCGAGGTTGATGAAGGTCATGCGCAGTTTTTGGCTCATCAGCAACGCCAGTTGCCGCCAATACTGCGGTTGCTCATCGAGCAACTTCAGCAGTACCGCTTGCGGGATGTGCAGCAACACGCACTGGCCCACGCCGAACGCATCGTGAGTGCGCGGCTGGCCGTCGAACAGGCAGATTTCGCCGAACCAATGCGGTGGTTCCACCAGGCTCAGCAAGGCCTCCTTGCCCTGCTCGCTCACCGCGCCAATGCGCACCGATCCCTCGAGGACCGCGTACAGCCCGCACGGCGGATCGCCACGCTTGAACAGCAGTTGCCCCGCTCCCAGTCGTCGCGCCCGGGCAATCGCCAGCAGACTATGCTGGAAAGAAACGGGTAGATGACTGAACCACTGCCCCGTCATGAGGGTTGAACGCCAGTCCTGCATATCCATGAAAACTCCTAGACTGTCGCCTGGCTGACAGAGCGAAAAATGGCCCCGGGGCATGATCGATCACCCTACAGGAGAATAATAATGAAAAGCCTCGTCGACCACCTCAGTCAATACGCCGCCTACCACCGAGACCCGCGCAACATTGCCAGCCACTTTATCGGTATTCCGCTGATCGTGGTGGCAGTCGCAGTGCTGCTGTCGCGGCCGCAATGGGCCGGAGGCTGGCTTTCACCCGCGGTGCTGGTATCGCTGGCGTCGGCGTGGTTTTACCTGCGCCTGGAGTTGCGCCTCGGGGTGTTGATGACTGTGTTGCTGGCACTGTCCGTTTGGGCGGGGCAAACGCTGGCGCAGCAAAGCACGCTGGTCTGGCTGGTGAGCGGCATCGGCATGTTTGTGATCGGCTGGGCGATTCAGTTTGTCGGCCATCACTATGAAGGGCGTAAACCGGCGTTTGTCGACGACGTGACCGGGTTGATTGTCGGGCCGTTGTTTGTGGTGGCGGAGCTGGCGTTTTTGCTGGGGCTGCGGCATGACCTCAAAGAGCAGATCGAGGCGCGAGCCGGGGGTGTACGAATAAATCCGAATCGCGCTGCGGCCTAAGGCGCCATCGCTAGCAAGCTCGCACACATTGGATCTATGGCGTGCATAGAACTCCTGTGGGAGCGAGCTTGCTCCGGGCGGCGCTCCGACGATGCTTTTGCTTTAGAGGTTGGCGAGTTTCTGCCAGACCTTGGGCTTGAAGAACAGCGTCTCGCCCTTCGCCAACCCGGTCAGGCTGTCATGGTCTTTCACCACTTCAGCTTCAATCAGTTCGACCTGGCCTTCGACCTTCAACGTCACCCGAGTCGTCGCGCCCAACGGACGAATGTCGCGCACTTCAGCCGCGTGGTGATCTTCCAGCTCATGACGTGACAGCGACACCTCGTGAGGACGGAACAGCACGTGATGGTCCTCCCCCAGATGCAGCCGGTTCGAGTCGCCGAGGAAGTGATAGACGAAATCGCTGGCCGGGTTTTCGTAGACGTCGCCCGGTGAGCCGATCTGTTCGATCACCCCTTTGTTCATCACTACGATGCGGTCGGCCACTTCCATCGCTTCTTCCTGGTCGTGGGTCACGAAAACGGAGGTCAGGTTGATGTCTTCGTGCAGACGCGCGAGCCAGCGGCGCAGCTCTTTGCGGACCTTGGCGTCGAGAGCACCGAACGGTTCGTCGAGCAGCAGGACTTTCGGTTCCACCGCCAGGGCGCGGGCCAGGGCGATGCGTTGGCGCTGGCCACCGGAGAGCTGTTCCGGATAACGATCCGACAGCCAATCCAGTTGCACCATGTTCAGCAATTCGTGGACTTTCACCGCGATCTGGCTTTCGCTCGGGCGCTGGTTTTTCGGCTTCATGCGCAGGCCGAATGCGACGTTGTCGAACACCGTCATGTGGCGGAACAAGGCGTAGTGCTGGAACACAAAACCGACGTTGCGATCACGCACGTCATGGCCGGACACGTCTTCACCGTGGAACACGATGTTGCCTTGATCCGGGGTTTCCAGCCCGGCGATGATCCGCAGCAGCGTGGTCTTGCCGCAGCCGGACGGGCCGAGCAGCGCTACGAGTTCGCCGCTCTGAATGTCCAGGCTGATGTTGTCCAGCGCCTTGAACGCGTTGAAATTCTTGCTGACGTTACGCACTTCGATCGACATGAATTATTCCTCCGCGGCGCTGGCGCGCAGGCGGTTAATACGGTTTTCGCTCCACTGCTTGAGCAGCAGGATGAAGAGCGCCAGGATCAGCAACAGGCTCGCCACGGCGAACGCGGCCACGTGGTTGTATTCGTTGTAGAGGATCTCAACGTGCAACGGCAAGGTGTTGGTCACCCCGCGAATGTGCCCGGAAACCACCGACACCGCACCGAACTCACCCATCGCCCGCGCGGTACACAGCACCACGCCGTAGATCAGCCCCCATTTGATATTGGGCACGGTGACGTGCCAGAACATCTGCCAGCCATTGGCGCCCAGCAGGCGCGCGGCCTCCTCCTCCTGAGTCCCTTGTTCCTGCATTAACGGGATCAACTCGCGAGCCACGAACGGCACGGTGACGAAAATCGTCGCCAACACGATGCCCGGCAATGCGAAGACGATCTGGATGTCGTGATCCTGCAGCCACGGCCCGAACAGGCCCTGGGCACCGAACATCAACACGTAAACCAGACCGGCGATCACCGGTGAGACCGAGAACGGCAGGTCGATCAGCGTCACCAGCATGCTCTTGCCGCGGAACGAGTACTTGCTCACGCACCAGGCGGCGCTGACACCGAACACCAGGTTCAGCGGCACGGAAATCAACACGGCGATCACCGTGAGTTTCAGCGCCGACAGCGCGTCCGGTTCAAAAATCGCGGTGAAAAACGCACCGAGGCCAAGCTTCAGGCCCTGGGACACCACGATGAACAGCGGCAACAGCAGAAACAGCGCAAAAATCAGCCAGCCAAGACCGATCAGGATTCTTCGCGAGGTGGCACTGCCACGGCGCGCAGCGTTGGCCGAAGAGGCGGCAGCGATAGACGATTGGGACATGGTTCGCGCCTCCTTATGGGGTTTCGATGCGACGTTGCAGCAGGTTGATCAGCAGCAACAGGACGAAAGAAACCACCAGCATCAGTACACCAATGGACGTGGCGCCGGTGTAATCGTACTGGTCGAGTTTGACCATGATCAGCAGCGGCAGGATCTCGGTCTTCATCGGCATGTTGCCGGCGATGAAAATCACCGAGCCGTACTCGCCGACCCCGCGGGCAAAGGCCAAAGCGAAGCCGGTCAGCCACGCAGGCAACAACGCGGGCACCAGGATATGGCGGAAAACCTGCAACGGTTTTGCACCGAGGCACGCCGCCGCTTCCTCCACTTCACGGGGAATATCGGCCAATACCGGCTGTACGGTACGTACTACGAATGGAAGTGTCACAAAAGTGAGGGCAAGGGTGATGCCCAGGGGGGTGTACGCGATCTTGAAACCCAGATCCGCCGCAAACTGACCCACCAAACCGGTGGGGGTGTACAACGCAGTCAGTGCGATACCGGCCACCGCAGTCGGCAAAGCGAAGGGCAAGTCGATCATTGCGTCGATGACTTTGCGCCCTGGGAAGGTATAGCGCACCAGTACCCAGGCGAGCAGCGTGCCGATGATGCCGTTGATGATCGCGGCATAGAGCGCGGTGCCGAAGCTCAGCTTCAACGCCGCCAGCACCCGTGGCGCCGAGATAATTGCCCAGAACTGATCCCAGGTGAGTTGAGCGGCGTGGACGAACATCGCCGCCAGTGGAATGAGCACAATCAGGCTGAGGTACACCAAGGTGTAGCCCAGCGTCAGCCCGAAGCCGGGTATGACGGGGGAGATACGACGCGACATAAAAGTCCTTGGTTGAGAACGCGCAAAGCCCCGACGGTTAAATCGGGGCTCGTTGATGGCTATTTAAGACTACTGCGCCTGGTAAATCTGGTCGAACACGCCACCATCGTTGAAGAACTTCGGTTGTGCGGTTTTCCAGCCGCCGAAGTCTTTGTCGATGGATACCAGCTCCAGGGTCGGGAACTGCTTGGCGTATTTGGCGGCCACGTCTTTGTCACGAGGACGATAGAAGTTTTTCGCCGCGATTTCCTGGCCTGCCGGGCTGTACAGATGCTTGAGGTATGCTTCGGCGATCTGCTCGTTACCCTTTTTCTCGGCGTTTTTGTCGACCACGGCCACTGGAGGCTCCGCGAGGATCGACAGCGAAGGCACGACAATCTCGAACTTGTCGGCACCACCGTCTTCTTTCAGGGCCAGGAAGGCTTCGTTTTCCCAGGCCAGCAACACGTCGCCCTGACCGTTGTTGACGAAGGTGATGGTCGAGCCACGAGCACCGGTATCCAGCACCGGAACGTGCTTGAACAGCGTCTGGATGTAGTCTTTGGCTTTACCTTCGTCACCGCCATTGGCTTTCAGGCCGTAGGCCCAGGCTGCGAGGAAGTTCCAGCGTGCACCGCCGGAGGTTTTCGGGTTCGGGGTGATGACCGATACGTCATTTTTGACCAGGTCGCCCCAGTCCTTGATGCCTTTGGGGTTGCCCTTGCGCACCAGGAACACAATGGTCGAGGTGTACGGCGTGCTCGCTTCCGGCAGACGCGTCTGCCAGTCGGCCGGCAGGGTCTTGCCGAGTTTGGCGATTTCGTCGATGTCGCCGGCCAGGGCCAGGGTCACGACGTCAGCGCGCAGACCGTCAATGACAGCGCGACCCTGTTTGCCCGAACCACCGTGGGATTGCTGGATCTTCACGTTGTCGCCTGCGTGATCCTTCTGCCAGAACTTGATGAACTCGGCGTTGTAGTCCTGATACAGCTCACGCGTCGGGTCGTACGACACGTTCAGCAGTTCGTAATCCTTGGCGACTGCGGAACCCGCAAAAAGGGCACTGGCCAGGGCGGCCAAAGCAAAATGACGAATCGACGACATGGTGAAAGCTCCTGGAATTCTGATTGTGTTGGCTTTTTTATGGAGTGCTGGAAGCGGGTCGCCGATTTCTCAGCTCGGCTTGCTCGGGTTCTGCAAACGGAATTTCTCTTTGCGTTCGATCTGGACGACCTGGGCGTTGTGCACGGTGATCTCCACCGCCCCAAAGCGCAGATCGCGCAACGCGCTCTGGATCTCACGCAAAATGGTTGCTTCGTCTTGGCCATCAACACTACGTAGGGATGCGCTCATGGTGCTGCTCCTTCAACTGAGAGGTTGCCTGGCAGTGGCGGCACTGCTTGCGGCGTGAGACCAATAGTAGAGAGGCGCGGTTATTCTTAAAAAGACTATTTAAGAATGTTTATATAACCAGAAAATATTATTTGGCGGGACGGGGGGTTACGGCGTGTTGATCGTTTCCATGCCCTGCGCAGGAATGCATTCGATGACGCTCTGCGTCATGGTTTTGCGGCAACGCGGAGCGTCCCGGGCGGCATTCCCACGCAGAGCGTAGGAACGATCGCGGGCTTATCGAATAACCGGCGCACACATCCAATCCAGTTGCTCAGCCGGCACCGGTCGCCCAAACCAGTAGCCTTGCCCCAGATCGCAGTCATGCTCCAGCAGGAAACCGGCCTGCTCAAGCTGCTCGATCCCCTCGGCATGCACCTGCATTCCCATGCTCTGCGCCAAGGCAATGATCACCCGCACAATGGCCACGTCATCCTCATCCCAGGGCAAACCTGCAACAAATCCCTGGTCGATCTTGAGCTTCTGCACTGGCAATCGCTTGAGGCGCAGCAGCGACGAATAGCCAGTGCCGAAATCGTCGATGGCCAACCGCACACCCAACTCACGCAGGCGATGCATCTGCTCCAGCGCCTCCTCCGGATCATCCATCACTGCGCTTTCAGTGACTTCCAGTTCGAGATACTTCGGGTCAAGGCCCGTCGCATCAAGCACCCGAACTACTTGCTGATACAGCTCACGCCGGGCAAACAGTCGAGATGAAACATTCACCGCGACAAACGACAACGCCACACCCGCCGCTTGCCACTGGCACATTTGCTCACAGGCTTGCTTCAAGACCCAGGCATCGATCTCGGCAATCAGCCCGATACGCTCGGCGACGGGGATAAATTCTGCCGGCGACACCAGCCCGCGCTGCGGATGTTCCCAACGCACCAACGCTTCCACCCCTATCAGACGGCTGGTCTTGAGGTCATGCACGGGTTGGTAATGGACGCGCAACTCCTGCTGCTGCAGGGCGCGCCGCAATTCAAACGCTATTTCCACGCGCTGCTGGGCATGGGCCGTCAATTCTTCGGTGTAAAGCGCGTAACCATCGCGCCCTGCACTCTTGGCCTTGAACAGCGCTGAGTCGGCGTTGCGCAACATTTGCTCGGCACTCAAGGCATCACCGGGAAACTGACTGATGCCGACACTGGTGTTGATAAAAAGTCGATGCCCGTCGATATAGAAGGGCTCGCGCAGACCATCGATGACCCGCTGAGCCAACGTCGCCGCCTGCGCCACTTGCGGACAGTTTTCGGCGAGCACCGCAAACTCGTCACCGCCCAGGCGCGCCAGCGTGATTCCCGGGCCGAACAGGGCTTTCAAGTGCTCGGCCACGGCTTTTAGCAACTGATCACCCACGGTGTGCCCGAGACTGTCGTTGATCATCTTGAAGTGATCGAGGTCGATCATCAGCAACGCGCAACTCCGTTTGTGGATTTGCGCCGACGCCAGTGCCTGTTCGACACGGTCGGTGAACAACAGCCGATTGGGCAAATCGGTCAGCGGGTCGTGGTGAGCCAGGTGTTTGAGCTCATGCTCGGAGTTTTTGATCGCACTGATATCGGAAAACACCGCAACGTAATGACTGTGCCGCCCCTGATCGTCATGAATGATGCGGATGGTTTGCCATTGCGGGTAGATTTCACCGCTTTTGCGGCGGTTCCAGATTTCCCCGCTCCACTCGCCAGTGCTGTGGAGGGCTGCAAACATCGACCGGTAAAACGACGGTGGATGATGGCCCGATTTGAACAGACTGGGTTGTTGGCCCAGCACTTCATTCTGCTGATAACCGGTGATCGCCATGAAGGCCCGATTTACATGGACAATCCGTCCGTTTCTATCGGTGACCAGAACACCCTCACGCGTGCAATCGAACACGGCTGCGGCCTGGCGCAAGCGCTCCCGGTCGGCATGCCGCTCGCGCAGTTTGGCGCCGATCCCCAGACACTGGAACAGCCGGGCCCGGGCAACGAAGATCAACCCTGCGCTGAGCACCACCCAGACATAGCCGTTGATCAGTTGCCATCGCAATAACTCAGCAGAGCTATCGAAGAAACTGTTCAATAAATAGCCGCTGAACGCCATCCAGGCGACTGAAATCAACAGATAAAGCAGCGCTGTACGCAGGGCATCGCGATAGGTGGCAGACATTGGGCCGTCCATGTCCCTACAGTAGGGTTGGAATTATAGGTTGAAGACACATCCAGCCACTCTTATCTGAAAGGGCGACTGGTTTTATCCGTGGGCTTAGTGATAATGCAACGGCTGTTTTTTTCTTTATCGAGGGCCCTATAGCCTATGTGGTACGAAGGTTTTCTCGGCTTGTCGCCTTGGTCTCTGGTCGCAGTCACTCTGTTGATGACCCACGTCACGATTGTTGGCGTTACGGTCTATTTGCATCGTTATTCAGCCCATCGCTCGCTTGAGCTCAATGCCGGCCTGAAACATTTCTTCCGCTTCTGGTTGTGGCTGACCACTGCACAGAACACCCGCGAGTGGACGGCCATCCACCGCAAGCACCACGCCAAATGCGAAACCGTCGATGACCCGCACAGCCCGGTCATCAAGGGGCTTTCCACCGTTCTGCGCAAAGGCGCCGAGCTGTACCGCGCCGAAGCGGAAAACCCCGAGACCCTGCGCATCTACGGCAAGAACTGCCCCGAGGACTGGATCGAACGCAACCTCTACAGCCGTTATCCGCTGTTGGGTGTGGCGATCATGGGCGTCATCGACTTGCTGCTGTTCGGCACCATCGGCATCACCATCTGGGCCATCCAGATGATGTGGATCCCGGTGTGGGCCGCCGGTGTGGTCAACGGCCTTGGTCATGCCATCGGCTACCGCAACTTCGAATGCCGCGATGCGGCGACCAACTTGGTGCCTTGGGGCATCCTGATCGGCGGCGAAGAACTGCATAACAATCATCACACCTACCCTAACTCGGCAAAATTGTCGGTGAAGAAGTGGGAGTTCGACCTTGGTTGGGCCTGGATCCAGGTCTTCAGTTTCTTTCGTCTGGCCAAAGTCCAGCGTGTTGCACCGATCGCCCACCGGGTTGAAGGCAAAGGCAACCTGGACATGGACACCGCCATGGCGATCCTCAATAACCGCTTCCAGATCATGGCCCAGTACCGCAAATTGGTTATCGCGCCACTGGTCAAGCAAGAGCTGGAAAAGGTTGATCACTCGGTCCGCCATCAATTCCACCGCGCCAAGCGCCTGCTTTCGCGGGAAACCAGCTTGCTGGATGAAAAACACCACGTTCGCATCCAGACCATGCTCGAGCACAGCCAGGCGCTGAAGGTAATTTACGAGAAACGCCTGGCCTTGCAGCAGATCTGGGTCAAGACCAGCTCAAATGGTCATGACATGCTCGCTGCCATCAAGGACTGGGTGCATGAAGCCGAGGCCAGCGGCATTCAATCGCTGCGCGACTTTGCCGACCAGTTGAAAACCTATTCCCTGCGCCCTTCCGCTGCCTGATGCCGTTGATCGGTGCGCCCCCGCTCGCGGGCGCACCCTTCGGAACTTAGCTCTAAATCCCCTATCTCAAAGACACTTCGCCCCCCGGCGAGCTTCGCTGTAGCCGCTTTCGAACCTGGAGCGGCGCAGTACTTTGAGATTTGTCTCGATGGTCCATAAAAACCCGCACGACTCATCCTTTGCGCAATCGCCAGACACGGCTCAAACCCTGATGGCGCTGATGCATGCCCAAAGCGAAGTGGCGCGACTGAGCGAGCGCGAACAGCTGTTCAGCTCGCTGCTGGTGAGCGTCAATGCGGTGCTCTGGGCATTCAATTGGGAAACGCGTCAGGTGCTCTATGTCAGCCCGGCCTATGAGCGGATTTTCGGCCGCAGCGCCGGGAAATTGTTGTCCGACTGTAACGAATGGCGCGACAGCATTTACCCCGACGATCTGGACTATGCGCAGCAAAGCCTGGCCGAAGTACTGGTCAAAGGCGCCGTTGAAGATCGCGAATACCGCATCATCGATGCTGACGGACAGGTTCGCTGGCTCAGCGACAAATGCTTTATCAACCGACAGGCCGAACCCGGGCAACCGGTCATCATCGTGGGCATTGCCGAAGACATCACCGAAAAAAAGCGGATGGACGCCGAGCTGCAACGTTTGGCCACCACCGACGTGCTGACGCAAAGCAGTAACCGCCGGCACTTCTTCGAATGCGCGCAACGAGAGTTTGCACTCGCACGCAAGCAAGGGACGCCGCTGGCGTTCCTGTTGCTGGACATCGATGATTTCAAAGTGGTCAACGACACATACGGTCATCCGAAAGGTGACACGGTGCTGCAACAGATCGCCGAAAGCGGGCGCGGGGCATTGCGCCGTGGGGATGTGTTCGGGCGAATTGGTGGCGAAGAATTCGCGGCGGTGTTCCCCGGCTGCGCGCCCGACACGGCCATGCAAGTGGCCGAACGTCTGCAACGGCAGATTCAACAATTGAGCTTCAGTCATGACGACCAGACGTTCGGCATCACCGTCAGCCAGGGCTTGACCAGCCTCACCGAAGCCGACGAAAGCCTCGACAGCCTGTTCTCACGGGCGGATGCGGCGATGTATGAGGCCAAGCGACAAGGCAAAAACCGGATTGTTTCCAGCTAGCAGGCCAATCACCAACCCCCTTAGTGTATGGCTTACTTTTTGCGCAAACGCATCAGCTCCGGCAAGCCAATCTTGAGCAACCGCGCCGTGCGGCTCCTGGCTAGCGCCTCAATGCCCTCGTGCTCCGTCAGACGCGCCAATTGCGCCGCCATGTTCATCACTAGCGCTTCGCGAGAGTAAACCCCGCCACCGAGCTGATAGACCGCCGCAATCAGTTCTCGCAACTCCAGCGGCAGCCGCCAGCGAGTGCGCAGTGCCGAACCGTAGGCTGCACCGAACTCGGTGAGCGCATCACCTACCTCTTCCCACTCATCCAACTCACCCCCGGCCTGCTTCCATTCCTGCAAACACTTGAGCAATGCCAGGTCGCCAAGTCGATGCAACAAACCTGCGCAATAACAACGCTCTTGATCCAGATCCAGCAAGCGCGCCAGCGTCCGGGCGTATTCGGCGGTATGCAGCGACAACTCCCAATAACGCTCGGCATAATCCGCCAGGAACGGATCGCTCAGTCGGGCACTGCGCTTGAGGGTCAGCCCCAGAATGAGGTTCATGCTTTGCCCCGTCCCCAATCGGTGCAACGCTTGAGACAGGGTTTGAACCGCTGCCCCCAGATGATGGCCTGCGCTATTGGCGGCGGCGATCAATACCGCGGTGATCTGAGGGTCGGTACGGATTTCAGCTTCGAGTCGGGTCAGGTCCAGTCGCTGGGGGGTGAGGCTGCGCTTGACCGCCACTTGTACGTCAGTCATCAACGGTGCGCCATCCGCCAGCTCCCGACGACGCTCCAGATACACCGACAACGTCATGCCTTGTGCCAGCACCGGTATCGCGCAGGACACTTCCTCACCGACATTCAGCAGCAACTCCTCCAGGCGGTGGGTCAGGTTTTCCATGTCCAGGGGTTTGGTCAAGTAAGCGGTGGGCGCCAGGGGCAAGGCTTCATGCACACTCGCGCTGTCATTGCGGCTGCTCATCAGAATGAAGGGCAGCAATGGATTGCGCTTGCGCTGGCGCACATTGCGCAACACATTCAGGCCATCGACGCCGGGTAACTCCCAGTCGACGATGACCAGGTCATACGGCACGTCCGCCAGCAGTTCCAACGCCTGCTGACCATCGGCGCACAGGTCCAGCCGCGCGTCGCAGCGCACATTCAGCAACACCTGTTTGAGCAAATCGCGAGACCAAGGGTCAGCCTCGGCAATCAACACTCTCGGTACAGCGGGCAAATCAACGGCACTCATGCAATACGCTCCCTCGCAATGCATGAACCTTAGTCAACACTGACTGCCCGATACATAACAAATGCACTCAATGTGTTTCAAGAGGCGTAAAAAAACCCGCCTAAGCGGGTTTTTTGTCGATCAGGTCACACAAGGTGATTACAGCTCGGAGAAGCACTCTTCGATGATCGCCAGACCTTTGTCCAGTTGCTCGTCCGGCGAAGTCAGCGGTACCAGGACGCGCAGAACGTTGCCGTAGGTGCCGYAGGACAGCAGGATCAGGCCCTTGTCGCGAGCCTTGGCCACAACCGACGCTACCGCAGCAGCATTTGGCTTGTGGCTGTCGCCGTTTTCAAACAGCTCAACAGCGATCATTGCACCCAGGGCGCGGACTTCACCGATAACCGGGTACTTGGCCTGGATGGCTTTCAAGCCAGTGACCAGACGCTCGCCGACAGCCTTGCAGCGGTCCAGCAGGTGTTCTTCTTCGAACACTTCCATCACGGCCAGGGCCGCAGCGCAAGCGATCGGGCTACCGGCGTAGGTGCCACCCAGGCCGCCTGGA
This sequence comes from Pseudomonas sp. P1_F1_2, assembly GCF_056405815.1. Lineage (NCBI taxonomy): Bacteria > Pseudomonadati > Pseudomonadota > Gammaproteobacteria > Pseudomonadales > Pseudomonadaceae > Pseudomonas > Pseudomonas sp. P1_F1_2. The sequence continues at coordinate 18,544 of NZ_JBFUBK010000104.1, forward strand.
GCGATGGCGTCCATGTATTCGGCCTTGCCGCATACACCCGCCAGCGGGAAGCCGCCTGCGATGGACTTGGCGAACGTGGTCAGGTCGGCAGCAACGCCCATCTGTTCCATGGCGAAGAAGGTGCCGGTACGGCCAGCGCCAGTCTGTACTTCGTCAGCGATCAGCAGGATGCCGTGCTGGTCGCACAGAGCACGCAGACGCTTCATGAATTCTTTAGGCGCAACGTAGAAACCACCTTCGCCCTGCACTGGCTCGATGATGATTGCAGCGATGTCACGCGGTTCAGCATCGTTCTTGAAAATGCGTTCGATGCTGGCGATCGAATCGTCGATGCTCACACCGTGCAGTTCGTTCGGGTACAGGGCGCGGAACACGCCGCCTGGCATCAGGCCCATGCCGGCGGAATAAGGCACGACTTTACCGGTCAGGCCCAGGGTCATCATGGTGCGACCGTGGTAAGCGCCGGTGAAGGCGATCACGCCGGCACGGCCAGTGGCGGCACGGGCGATTTTCACGGCGTTTTCTACGGCTTCGGAACCCGTGGTCACCAGCAGGGTTTTCTTGTCGAAATCACCTGGGACCTTGGCGTTGATTTTTTCGCACACTTCTACGTACGGCTCGTAGGCCAGAACCTGGAAGCAAGTGTGGGTCAGCTTGTTCAGCTGCTCGGTTACGGCGGCGATGATTTTCGGGTGCACGTGACCGGTGTTCAGCACAGCGATACCGCCGGCGAAGTCGATGAACTCACGACCTTCAACGTCGGTCACGGTAGCGTTCTTCGCGGACTCGGCGAAGATCGGGTGAATCTGGCCTACACCACGTGGAACAGCAGCGGTACGGCGGGCCATCAAAGAAGCGTTAGTCTTGCTCATACAGTCCTCATTCACCGCTCATCGGGCGGCGTGGTTCAAGGATTAAGTGGCGGGGAGCAACGGCAACAGCATGCGATGATCGACTGTCACTACGTTCCCGGCCACCGAGAATAATGCGATTTGAAACGCACAAAGGGTCAGCGCTCTCGTGCCCTTTGTGCTTGAAGCAATGCCTTGCCGGGCTTAGATGCCCAGGCAGAGGTATTTGATTTCCAGGTAATCTTCGATGCCGTACTTGGAGCCTTCACGGCCCAGGCCCGAGGCCTTGATGCCACCGAACGGCGCGACTTCGTTGGAGATCAACCCGGTGTTGACGCCGACCATGCCGTATTCCAGGGCTTCAGCCACACGGAACACACGGCCCAGGTCGCGAGCATAGAAGTACGAAGCCAGACCGAACTCGGTGTCGTTGGACATCGCAATCACTTCGGCTTCGTCTTTGAAGCGGAACAGCGGTGCCAATGGACCGAAGGTTTCTTCTTTGGCCACTGCAGCGTTTTTCGGCACGTTGGTCAGGATGGTCGGCTCGAAGAAGTTGCCTTCCATGACCTTGCCACCCGCCAGAACGGTTGCGCCTTTGCTGATTGCGTCAGCAATGTGCTCTTGTACCTTGGCCACGGCTTTTTCATCGATCAGCGGGCCAGTGGTGGTGCCGGCTTCCAGACCGTTGCCGATCTTGAGTTTGGCCACGGCCACTTTCAGCTTCTCGGCGAATGCGTCGTAGACCGAGTCCTGGATGTACAGACGGTTGGCGCAGACGCAGGTCTGGCCGTTGTTGCGGTATTTGGAAATGATCGCGCCTTCGACGGCCTTATCCAGGTCCGCGTCGTCAAACACGATGAACGGCGCGTTGCCGCCCAGTTCCAGGGACACTTTCTTGATGTCCTTGGCGCATTCAGCCATCAGCTGACGACCGATTTCGGTCGAGCCGGTGAAGGACAGTTTGCGTACGATCGGGTTGCTGGTCAGCTCGCTACCGATGTCGCCGGCGCTGCCGGAAACAACGCTGAACACACCGGCTGGAATGCCGGCACGCTGAGCCAGTTCAGCCAGAGCGAATGCGGAGAACGGGGTTTGCGAAGCAGGCTTGAGCACCATGGTGCAACCGGCAGCCAGTGCTGGGCCGGCTTTACGGGTGATCATCGCGGCCGGGAAGTTCCACGGGGTGATGGCAGCGGTCACGCCGATTGGCTGCTTGATCACGATCAGGCGCTTGTCTGGCTGGTGGCCAGGAATCACGTCACCGTAGATGCGCTTGGCTTCTTCAGCGAACCACTCGATAAAGGAAGCAGCGTAAACGATTTCGCCCTTGGCTTCGGCCAATGGCTTGCCCTGCTCGAGGGTCATCAGGCGAGCCAGGTCGTCCTGGTTTTCGATAATCAGCTCGAACCAGCGGCGCAGCTTGTTCGCGCGGTCCTTGGCGGTCAGAGCACGCCAGGCCGGCAGCGCTTTGTCAGCGGCTTCGATGGCACGACGGGTCTCGGCGGCACCCATTTTCGGCACAGTGCCCAGAATTTCGCCCGTTGCCGGGTTGTTCACTTTGATCGTCTGACCATTGTCTGCGTCGACCCAAGCGCCATCGATAAAGGCTTGCTGGCGGAACAACTGGGTGTCTTTAAGCTGCATGTCGGCTTTCCTTAACAGCACCGCGGCAGGCGCGGAGCAAATTATGATTGTAGAAAGGCGCCCTTAGGCTGCCGTCAGGGAAATCATTCACTGGGCTGAAGCACATAAATAGCGCACCGATGGATATCGTGCGGTTCAGCACCCAGACAAGAGCGTTTGAAATCTCAAACGAATCCTAGGATCAAAGGGGGTAAAGGACAATAGCCTGTTCGAAAAAAAGAACGAAAACGCCGCATTTGCGTTATTTTTCGGATCAACGTAGCAAACACACGTTACGCTTTCAAAAAACACAAGCGATTCAGCAGCATGGACGCCCGCTACACATATGAGTATCATGGCGCCCGCTTGCACCAGTAGCTCAGCTGGATAGAGTACTGCCCTCCGAAGGCAGGGGTCGTGGGTTCGAATCCCGCCTGGTGCACCATACGTTGAAACGAGAAAGCCTCAGTCCTTAGGGTCTGGGGCTTTTTTGTGGGTGATGGTCTGCTATTCCTAATCCCGGGGCATCTTGGGCGGCGCATGCCTGAGGCATGTGATCATGCCCTGAAGCACAAGCAAATCAGCCTGCCAGGCCTACCGGGCGGCCTGTAAGCTCCCCAGAAGCTTTATGGCCAGGTCTTCGGCGAATCAGGCTCTTCGTTCCTCGCCCAATAACACGGCACGCTAAGGCGCGCTCAAGCGGCGTTTTGGACTAGCGCAAGCTATTCGTAAAGCCTTGATCGAGCATGAGGCCTGAGTATTCATGCTTGAAGCAGATCACCTGCGTACGAACTTTCCTGCGGGCAAAACAAAACCCCAACTGCTTTCGCAATTGGGGTTTCGGAATTTAATCTTGACGATGACCTACTCTCACATGGGGAAACCCCACACTACCATCGGCGATGCATCGTTTCACTGCTGAGTTCGGGATGGGATCAGGTGGTTCCAATGCTCTATGGTCGTCAAGAAATTCGGGTACCGAATCGTGGCCAGCTGGCCGCGCTTCAGCAAATTGGGTATGCGATAGTTGGGTGT